>PIVW01000970.1 GCA_003353825.1 Chloroflexota bacterium | reverse complement strand
GCATGCGTAAACTACTTACCATTCTTAATGCCATCGTCCGCGATCAACAACCATGGCAACTTGAACAACCTACTTCATACTAGGTCTACGCTTGACAAGCAACACAATTGCTTCGTGGATGGGTTAGTTCCCCCAAGTTATTGAGAAGATACATTCTTTGCGACGAGGCTATCCTTATTTTAACCATAGTTGATGCCTCTTATCAAATTCCAAACCCGACCCCTGGATATCTAACTTTCGTTTTTCCCAACCAGCTTCGATCCGTTCCTGAGTCTCTTCCCATGCGCGGATACCACTCAATCCGTCGATCGCTTCCACATTACAAGCACCGACTGCCGTGGCCATGATCGCCGCTTTCTCCAGCGATAGGTCTCGTAACAGCGCTGCCAGGAATCCGGAAATGGCGGCGTCACCCGAGCCCGCCGCCCCCACTTCGACCACGCGAAAGGCCGGAGCCCAGATCTCGCGGTTGGCCCAAGCAGTAATTTCTGAAGGACATGCCCGTCCCATATCCGCCAAAACCGTTTCCGAGCCTGTTCTAACATAGAGCCCTCGATGGCCTAACTTGATGACGACGATTCTAGCCCCCAAATCCAACAGCCACTCACTCAATTCGCTCAGTAAACCAGGTGTGATCTGTTCAAGCAAATCACCGGTCTTGGCCATCTCCTGATGTCGAGAATGTTGCAACATGAACAGGATCTCTTCGGCGCTAGGTAAAATTAAGTCGACATAAGGTAACGTGTTGGTGAGAATCGCCGTCCAATCCACCTGTCCACTTTCAGATGCCGCATCTGGCAGCGACATATCGAGTGACGTCGTGACACCTGTCGTTTTGGCGCGCCTGAATGTCTCGGTTAAGTTCTCACCTCCGTTTCGGAACATCGATTTCATGATGGGAGGGTATCCGAAATGAAAAATCTTAGCCCGGGCTACGGTCTCGTAGCTTACGTCATCTGGGCAGAAGGAATCATTGGCGCCGGGGAAGTGCAGGAAGATACGGTCGATCTGCGGGGGATTGATGACGATGGTGTATGAGGTGCTGAGGTGGCTAACTACGATCATGCCGTCTGCCAGTTGGGGATCGGCTTTGGCAACGAGATGGCAGATTTTATTGCCGTAGATGTCTTCGCCAACCTTGCCCATCAGCAGCGTATTGATCCCCAATCGATTCAGAGCAAGACCGGTGTTGGCGACCGGCCCACCCGCGGAGAAGGTTGCATCACCCACTTCGACCAAACGGCCGGGTGTAAAAATACGTTCAATCGATTCCTTTGCACCGTGGCTGAGATCGGGGAAGACATCAAGGCAGATGTGTCCGGCAACGACGGCATCTATGGTTGTAGGCATAGGGTTTTGGTCGCGTGGTCGTTTGGTCGCGTGGTCGCGTGGTCGTTTGGTCGCGTGGTCGTTTGGTCGCGTGGTCGTTTGGTC
>PIVW01000378.1 GCA_003353825.1 Chloroflexota bacterium | reverse complement strand
TCTATTAGAAGCTGGTTTTGACAAAACAAAAAAGACTTTGTTCCTTTGGCAAAGTGTTTCTTTGTATTTAGAAACTGATATTGTCAAGGAAAATCTTAGGGAAATGGCTGATTTGTGTGCAGACGGAAGTGTCATCGCTCAAGACTTTTATTCCAAAGTATTTAGTTCAGGTGAATATTCAAAAGCAGCTAAAAAATTTATGAGCATAATAGAAAAAATGGGAGAACCTTCCAAATTTGGAATAGATATGTCAGATGATCCTAAAGTGGCAGTTGAGTCATTCTTAAAAGAATGTGGATTGAAGATGACGGAATATATTCAATTCGGTGAAAAACTGGATATTGAACCCTTTTACTGTATTGTTGAGGCTGAGAAACTATAAGTCCTACGGTAGATAAGAAAAAAGGCATCTATGAATTTCTCATTTATGAGCGAGGTTTTTTGAAGTCTCAAGAAACAGGTTGGTTTTATGACTAGTTGCGCCTAACCCCGCATGCACTTGACCGTGCTACGCACGGGAGGGTACGCGGCGCGAAAAGCTGAGTTTGGCTTTGGTAAAAGCAACATTAGGAGCAAAAACGCACGGCAAGCGATGCCCACGTTAAGCCTCGACCCACTCAGGGTGATCGTCCAGACCGGAATCATGATAGATGGCAGTTACCAGCCCCAACGGCTTGCACTTATGGGTTCTGCCGGTTGTTGCTAGTGAGTTCACCTAAGCCAATCAGCCAATCAATTACGTTGTATGATCTGGATCATGGTGATAGGAGGAGGATTCATATAGATTTGAAAGTAGGATTCTGAGACTCGGTAAACTTGTATTTTACGCCCGAATCTCTCCTCTATTTTTGACCTTGGTTTGTCCAATATGTTTTGACGACGTACACCCCTAAATAACTGCGCAGGGAGTGCCCAAATTACGGCATCCAAAGAATTGGTTGAAACGATCACAGAGCGAGTGGTGGAAGGTTATCGGAGATCCGCATCTATTGATCTTCCACTGAAAGTTATGCACTTCCAAAGTGAACTGGAACGTTTCTACGGAGTAGAAAATGGTGCGGTCCATACCGAAACCGTATCAGTTGATCTCCGAGCAGAACCGAATTCAAATGTAGCCTACACAGTGGTCTGGACGACGACACGACATTATGGCTTGGTTTCTTGCCTGGTTGGCGTCGAAACACAAACAAAATACTACATAATTGAGCGCGGGCTTAACCCCGAAATTGTAGAATCCAGCGAGATAGGCTGTTCATGAAATTGGTAGAGATGGTGCAAGAGTCACCTCAGTTGTGTAGCCCGGCGGTGCAAGTTAACGGTAAGCTTCACAAAGATGCATGGTAAGCTACCCCAGGAGTAAAATCATTTGAGAGGATTGAGCTGTGGTGTTTGGATAGAGTGTTTTGCACATATGGGTACTGACAGTTGTTGGTGAATTGTTTGCCTAAGTTTGCCACCTGCACTACTTCTGGTCGAATTTTACTTCGCCCTATTTATCCGCATTGGTAAGATACAGTATCCAAAGAGTTAGGAATAGATTAATGATCGTCAAGGTTTCGGGGGTTTTACGCTCCCCCCTCAAACCTGTTCCCATAGATGCCATAACTATGAATTGGGCGCCAGCACGATTCGTCCCTAAATGCACTCAAAGGTTCCCTGTGACTTTAGGTGACTGCCCTACCCCGTCGGTCCTATTGTATATTTCTACGCAAATATGTGCGATACTCCTCGTATAATGTGAGAGTAGGCGGTTGCGATCTTGACCGCCCAGGCGCTATACAACTTCATTTTTTGCATTAACAGTCAATTATTTGCCATTCAATATTAATTATTCCTCCACTTCTTTTCTCCAGTACCACCTCTACCATTCTGGCGAAGTTTTGTTCACAATGAACTGAGCATACGGGTACGCAATAACTCATCCTGGGCAAGCTCATATAAAGCAAGCTCAGGTCTTTCCGCTTAATCGAAGCGTATATTTTCAAAACTGCCTCTTGACTCTCCCCCTACTGGAGGCTGTAAAATGGCAAATGAAGGCCTTCAACAACCCACTTAGTAATACCATGTTCAAAATCGGACAATTCAGCAAACTCAGCCAGGTTTCGGTGAAGACGCTGCGCTATTACGACGACATTGGCCTACTGCCATCTGCCGAAGTCGATCGTTTCAGTGGTTACCGCTACTACACCGCCGAGCAACTGCTTCGTCTCAATCGCATACGCGCGCTCAAGTATTTAGGACTTTCTCTCGAACATATCCACCAGATCCTTGATGAGGGCCTGTCTTCGACCGAATTGCGAGGCATGCTGCGGTTGAAACAGGCGGAGGTAGAGAAGCAACTGGTAGCCCAGCAATCACAGTTGCAGCAATTAAAAACCTGGCTGAGCCAGATAGAACTGGAGGGTTCTATGCCAACTTATGAGTTTGTCATTAAAGAGGTCGCGCAACTTCGTATTGCCTCTGTTCGACATATCATCCCGGACTACGCTGCCCAGGAACCGCTGTGGGAGGAATTGGAAACCTATCTCGAGGGACAACGCATCAAGCGTCTGGCGCCCTGTTTCGTGATCAACCACAACGACGAATTCAAGGAAAGGGATGTCGATATAGAAGCGTGTGAAGTGGTGGATTGGCCGACAGGAGATTATGGTAAGGTACAAGTGCGAGAATTGCCTGCCGCTACTGTGGTCAGTATGATTCACAAAGGCCCGTATACCACGCTAACTGAAGCATATGGCGCTCTCATGGCCTGGATCGCCAACAGCAGCTACCGAATCTGTGGCCCCAACCGTGAGATATACATCCGCAATCCGTCCCATGATATCGATCCGTCAGACTACGTGACCGAAATCCAGTTTCCTGTACAAAAAGTGTCGTAACCACGCTAGAGGGGCCAGGCCACATTGCCTGGCCCCTCTCAATAATAGGAATGCCGGCGCCTTGGGTAGGGTGTGATACGGCATCTATATCTTATCAACTGGATTGACTTGATTGGGCAATGGTTTGCCCTCTAGCCCCGCCAGCAAGTTATCCACCGCAATCATCGCCATATTTTTTCGTGTTGAGATGGTGGCACTGGCGATGTGCGGGACAATGATGCAGTTGGGTAATGACAACAGTTTGTGATCAGCAGGAATTGGTTCGGGGTCGGTGACATCCAGGGCGGCGTAAGCGATCTCGCCCGACGAAAGCGCATCGTAGAGATCATCAGGATCGATAACCGGGCCGCGGGATGTGTTGATCAGGATAGCGGTTGCTTTCATCAAAGCCATCGTGCGCGTATTCATGAGCCCCCGCGTTTCCTCTGTGAGGTTGACGTGCAGGGATACGAAGTCAGATTCAGCCAGAAGATCGTCTAACTCTCGATATTCTACGCCGAGCTTGGCTTCAGCTTCGGGTTGGCGGAAGGCATCACTGTAAAGCACTTTCATGTTGAAACCCGATGCGCGCTGGGCGACGGCCTGACCAATCCGGCCCATGCCGACGATGCCCAAGGTCGCCCCGTAAACTTCTGCCCCAAGCAACAACGTCAATCCCCACGTATGCCACTGGTTCGTCTTTACATATTCGATGCCCTCGCCCACGCGGCGGGCAGCCGACATCAACAGTGACCAGGTGAAATCGGCGGTTGCGTCGGTTAGCACACCTGGCGTATTTCCTACAGGCAAACCCCTCTCTGTAGCCGCCGCCATATCAATGTTGTCGAATCCCACCGCACATTGGCTGATGACCTTCAGGTTGGGCGCCGCATCCATCAGTTGAGGATCGATACGGTCGGTGAGCAGACAGAGCAGCCCCTCCTTGTCCCGGATCTTTTCTGTGAGCACTGCATAGGATGGAGGGAATTCTTCATCCCATATCTCCACCTCACAATGGTTGGCCAGCTTGTTAAAGGCGACTTCGGGTAGGTGTCTGGTAACATAGATCTTGGGTTTCATAGGCTTACTTTCTATCTCCTGTAGGTCGTGACTGGCAATCCATAAATAGATAGATCAAGGGGACAGACTGATCAAGGTTGGTGCAGATGAAATATTAGTCGCTCTCTGGGAATTCCCGTGATGACATGTTGTATAATGTGAAGACGTAAAGACATGAAACTTGACGTCGTCATGCCAGGCTACCATTCACGCTTCACGTTTTGGTCAGAATCAACGTCAACCACGTGAGATCAGTTGAACCTTATTCTAACGCCTGGCAAAGGGCGTTGCTAATGTTGGCAGGGCTCACTTCTTACGTGTCAAGACCTCTTTGACCGCATTTATGATATGGGGCGAGGTCAGACCGTATTTGTCAATCACTTCAAGATAGGGGCCCGACTCCGCGAAAGTATCGGCGACGGCAACACGTTTCAAGGGGATGGGGTCGTTCTCTACCAGAAGCTCGGCCACGGCGCTGCCCAGACCGCCAAACATGATATTGTTCTCGGCCGTGACGATGGCGCCCGTCTCTCGTGCTGCTTTTAGAATGATGGCTTCATGCAATGGTTTGAGTGTGTGGCAATCGATCACCCGCACACTCAGCCTTTCGGCGGCCAGCCGTTCGGCTGCTATCAGCGCCTGCACCACCAGATCCCGCATCGCCACAATCGTCACATCAGTTCCCCGGCGAATGAGCACAGCTTTGCCGATTTCAAAGGGATAGTCCTTCGTATACAGCACCGGCACTGGGTCACGCGTAAAGCTGAGATAAACCGGCCCCACATACTCGGCAGCTGCCCAGATCGCCATTTTAGTAGAAACCGGATCGGCCGGGGCGATCACGCAGGACCCTGCCAATGAACGCATGATAGAGAGATCTTCCTGTGCCTGGTGCGTGACGCCATCCGGGCCAGGTGTGATGCCACTGTGGCTGGCGGCGATTTTGACATTGAGATAGGGGTAGTGGATGCTGTTGCGCACTTGATCCAGGGCACGCATGCTGGCAAAGACGGCGTAGGTTGAGGCGAAAGGGATGAGCCCTGTGGTGGCCATGCCCGCGGCTGCAGCCATCATGTTCTGCTCGGCGATGCCGAAATTGAATTCCGTTCGGGGAAGCGCTCGGCAAAATGCGTGGTGTTGATAGAGTTGGAGACATCGGCGTCCAGCACGACTACGTTTTCATAGCGCTCACCGACCTCTATGATCGCTTCTGCATAGGAGTGGCGGGTGGCCTGCTTTTCTGTCCCGTCGAAGGGATCTGATCCCAGGCGTTCGATGATCTCCGGCCGTAGGTAGTGGTAAGGGGTTCGGGGTCCGGGCGGCTGGTTTGGGGGGAAATATAGTGGAAGATATGTGGGGGGCAGGAGTTGAATTTGGTTATGCTGGTGTTGTGTCATTTCTCTTGCCAGGACATGTCCCCGTTACAACTGCACAGCGATCATCTAAAGCATGCCTTCATCCTCGAATATGGTTTGGTGCATGATGGGAGGATTATACTGGCGACTCGGCCAGCTCGGCATGTTTTCAGACCAAAATGGCATCAGTATGAGGTATATACATATTATGGGCCTTACAAAGCCCGTATCCTTGAGCTGTTGGCAGAGAATAAGACATTGCCGCGCAAGCAACGCTACACAGGCTACAAGATCTACGAGATCATCCAGGCAGAGAGCAACACAGGTTGCGAATCGGGAGTAACTTCAAGTCAAAATCAAAATCTAGTTAATTCGTCAATTTAGTTCCACAATTAGAACAAAACTGTGAATTTATATTATTATTGCAATACCGCAAAATCTACTACGGCAGTAGGGAGATGAAAGGACGCTCGTGCGAATACTGCACCGTTATCCCCAGTTTGGCTGGTTTTTTGTTTCTGAAACCGTGGCATTATTCGCCGA
>PIVW01000021.1 GCA_003353825.1 Chloroflexota bacterium | reverse complement strand
AATCGCTGTTGGAGGGTTTGGCAGCACGGCGGGCAGAGGCCGATCCACAGGTCGTGATCGATTACGGCCTACACATGACCCTGGGGCCGGACGAGATGGGCAAGCTCGATCAAGTGCAGGCTGCCTACGATGCAGGCTGCGGCAGTTTCAAACTCTACATGGCTTACGGCTTCCGCCTGGATGACGGCCAACTCCTGTCAGCGCTCGCCGCCATCAAACAGGTGGGTGGACAACCGTTGATTCACTGCGAAAACTGGGATGTGATTCTTACCCTGATCGAACGCAATCTTGAGGCCGGTCGCACAACGCCTCATTGGCATCCTCGCAGCCGTCCCGCGCCACTGGAAGCTGAGGCCGCAGGAAGGGCCATCGATATCGCCAGCTATGTGGACGTTCCCCTGCACATCTTTCACGTCTCTTGCGCCGATGTGGTCGAGCGTATTCGCAGTGCTCGCGCCCTTGGCCTAGCAATCACCGGCGAAACCTGCCCTCAATATCTGTTCCTTACCCAAACGACCTATGATGCGCCAGGTTTGCAAGGCACGTTACCCATTTGTTCCCCTCCTCTGCGACCTCAAGCGGATCAGGATGCGCTGTGGCGGGCACTGGGCCAGGGCGACCTACAACTCATCACAACCGATCACTGCCCCTTCGTTATGCGTGACAAAGCACGTGGTTTGGATGATTTCAGCAAGATTCCTGGTGGCGTGCCCTCCATCGAAATGCGGCTGGCTGGCGCCTACCAGGGTGTCGATCGCGGCTACTACTCACTCAATCGTTGGGTCGATCTCTGCTGCACGGCTCCGGCACGGCTGGCCCGATTGAGCAGCAAAGGGGATATCGCCATTGGTCTGGACGCCGACCTGGTGGTGTTCGATCCCGAGCGGCAGGTGACACTCTCCACCGATTTTCTGCACGAGCAGTGCGATTGGACGCCCTACGATGGCATCGAACTGCAAGGCTGGCCAGAGGTGACCATCAGCCGGGGCGAAGTTATCGTCCGGGATGGAGAGTTCCAGGGCGAGCCAGGAAGAGGGCGATTCATTGCATGCCGTTAGCCTTGGCGCCTCATTCTTCTACGGACAATTCCTCTATTGATACCCCACTGCCCGTTAGCAGGCTTTGCCGTGCTGCTGCGATTCGCTGTAGAAATCTCGGATCATTCTCCAGACGATAATCAAACCAATCATCCTCGGTTTCGAACCCAATGAGAACGCCCGCCGGCTTTCCGTGGCGTGTGATAACGATCTCTTCATCCGCAGCCATCCTCAAGTATTTGGAAAACTGATCTTTCATTTTTGCTAGACTAATTTGTTTCATTTTCTAATTCTCCAGATCTCTCAAGCCAGACTGCGGCCTGTGCTTTTGAGACAATTGCCAGAATTTCAACAGTGTCGGCGCTGACATCGTAGTAGAGGCGATGATCGTCTACACGCAGACGATATTGTGGGCGACGAATGCCCCAAAGACGTTTTACGGTACTCTTACTAACTTCCTCGGGCGTATGTCGCAGTCGCCTCTCAATCGTATCGCGGACTGTTGCACGATTACGTGCCGACAATTGCCGAAAATCTTCAACTGCCTCTGCCGAAAATACGATTTCATATCTCATTCTGGCCATACTATAGCCAGATATAGGACGATTGTCAACCCAGACAATTACCAACCTGAACACGACAGTTATGTCTCGAGATTCATAAGATGACCCAAATCCATAACCTACGCAGCTATCTCGACGTACTCGAAGCCAACGGACGCTTGACCCGTATCGAAAAACCGCTGAGCCTTGAGCACGAGTTGGCCGACGTCGCTGCCATGCTGGCGCGCACGGGCGGCCCCGCGCCCCTGTTCACCAACGTCGAAGGCTCAGCCTGGCCGATTTTCGCCAATGCCGTCACCGACCAGAAAACCGCCGCCCTGGCGCTGGGCTGTTCGGAAGATGCCATCATCCCTGTCATGGAGCGGGTGCTCGATCCGGTCCATGGCGTGCCCCCTGAACGCGCAGACAGCGCTCCCTGGCAGGCCAATGTCGTCAGCGGCGAAGAGGCGGACGCCACCATGCTGCCCCTGCCCATCCATTCTCGGGGCGACGGGGGTGCGTTTGTCACAGGCGGTGTGATCTTCAGCAAAGACCCGGTCTCGGGGCGGGGCAATCTTTCCTACAACCGCATGCTGCGCATGGGACCACGCATGTTTGGGTTCAATGTCAACGAGTGGCGGCATGTAGGCCAATTCATGGCCAGCCGCCCTGATCCGGAGGATCCCTTTGCCATTGCCATCGCTTTCGGCCTGGATCCAGCCATCATGATCGCTGCCGGCGTTAAAACCGAGGAGGATGAGCTAACCATTGCCGGGGCGATACGGGGGGCCGGAGTGAAGGTAACACCTGGGATCACCGTCGACGTCGATATCCCCTCGGGGGCGGAGGTTGTCCTGGAAGGACTGGTTCATCCCACTCAGCGCAAACCCGAAGGCCCTCTTGCCGAATTCCATGGCTACCATGGCGAGTTGTGGCCAAGTCCCACCTTCGAGGTAACGGCCATCTGCTGGCGAGATGATCCCATATTCCAGACCATCATCCCTGGCTGGTACGAACACATCTATATCGGCAATGTCCTGCCACGCGAGCCCTTGTTGCGCCGTTTTGTACGACATCTTGCTCCTGATGCCAATGTCCACATCCCCCCTTACGCCAACGGTTTTTTGGCCATCATCCAGATCGAGCGGGATAATCCCGGCCAGGCCAAGAATCTGGCGATGGCGGCGATGACCGCACACATCAACATCCGCAACGTGGTGGTGGTGGATCAAGACATCGATATGTACGAGCCGGCCGAAATACAATGGGCGCTCACCAACCGGGTGGATTGGACACAGGATGTTTTTATCGTTCCCGATGCTCAGGGCCATGAGATGGATCCGGTGGCCCATGAACGAGGTGTGGGCCCGAAGCTGGGCGTCGATGCCACCTATAAACGCGAACGCCGCGAATACGGCGAGCGTGTTAGTTATCCGATGATCGATTTGAGTAAGTACATGTAGATCGTGCTGCGTGTTGCGTGAGACGCGCTTGGAGTTACGCAATAGGCAACATGTTAGGAGAATCCCATGGACATCGTCATGCCCAAGTTGGGCTTAACTATGACCGAAGGCACTTTGACCGAATGGTTGAAAGAGGAAGGTGATTTTGTCCAGCATGGTGAGATCCTCTTTCTGTTCGAGAGCGAAAAGGCGACGATGGAGTTTGAATCGCCTGGCGGTGGTGTGGTGGGCGCTTTGTTGGTATCGCCAGGCACGACGGTGGAGTGCGGTACGTCGGTGGCAAGCTTGATCATCGAAGGTGCATCTGAAGTAACGCCGCCTACAGCGCCTCATATCTCAGATAGTGTCGATAGCCCTACCGTTGGCGGCGCCTCAACTGTCGGCGTCTCCCGACCGGCTGCTGATTCCGCTCGGCTCGCTGAAGTCGTCGCCACACCTGCGGCCAAACGCCTTGCTCGAGAGCTGGATGTGGCGTTAGTAGAAGTCTCTGGTCGGGGCCCGAACGGGCGTATTCATGTGGCCGATGTCGAACAGTTTGCCAAGCAGAAGGTATTAGAGACAGGTATTGCGACGGCGGTCGAAATGACACCGGTCGCCCGGCGCCTGGCTGAGGATGTTGGCCTGGATTTGAGGCAGGTCTCGGGTACCGGTAGCGCGGGACGGATCACACGGGAGGACGTCATTGCCGCCATTCGCATTGGGTTGCAGTCGCCGGCATCCACCATGGCGAGAATACAGCCACCGACCTACGAACGGAGCAAGCCACTTACCGGCGTGAGGGCTGTGATCGCCAGACGCATGAGTGAGAGTGCTTTTACGGCCCCGCATGTCACCCTGCACACCGATGCCGATGCCACAGCCCTGGTAGCGGCACGGCAACAGATCAATGCGGAGCTAGATGATGGCAGCGCCAAGATCTCGTACAACGCTTTTCTGGTCGCCCTGGTAGCGAGGGCTTTACGCGAGCACCCAATGCTCAACGCCTGCCTGGTCGAAGAGGAGATCCTTATCTACGGAACGGTGAACATCGCCTTGGCTATCGACACCGAACGAGGCCTGGTCGTGCCGGTCATACGAGATGCCGACCGCTTAAGCCTGATCGACATCCAGAACTCAGCTGACGTTTTGATCCAAAGAGCATTATCGGGCACAAGTTTGCCTGATGACTTCAGCGACGGCACTTTCACCATCACCAATCTGGGGGTGTTCGATATCGACGGTTTCACGCCCATCATCAATCAGCCGCAATCGGCCATTCTTGGCGTTGGCCGCATTGTCTCTACGCCGGTCGATGCCGGTGGCGCCGTGGCGTTCCGTGAGAGGATGACGTTAAGCTTGAGCTTTGACCATCGTATTGTGGATGGAGGGCCGGCTGCTCGCTTCTTGCAGCGGGTGAAGCAGTTGATTGAGCGGCCATTTGCGCTGGCTCTCACCACCGAAAGATCGAAATCAGAAAGATGGCTTGGCTAGAGTCGGATTCTGCGAGATAATGAGCCATGTCCAAAAACATCTTGAATCCCGATGAAAAACCAATAAAAGAAAAAAGTCCAGACGACTTGTTAGCTACAGTACTCACGGAACCTCCGCCACGGTACTCACGCCAAGCTCAGGGGCAAATGGAGCTCTTCGCCGATGAACAGCTATCGACCGGTAAGCTGTTAGAGAAAAACCTAATCACAGATTCGAATGAGCCAATCCTGTATTATCAACATCCAAATGGAGAGATTTGGGTTGGGGACTCACTTCGTTGGCTTCAGGGACTAGCCAGTGAAACTGTAGATATGGTGCTGGCGGACCCGCCATATAACATCAATAAGGCCGAGTGGGACACATTTGAATCACAGCAGGCTTATGTAAATTGGTCATTGAAGTGGGTAGAAGAAGCTGCGCGTGTGCTCAAACCGACCGGAACACTCTACATCTGCGGCTTCTCAGAAATCCTGGCAGATATAAAGCTGCCCGCATTGCGCTTTTTTGAAGGTTGCCGCTGGCTTGTGTGGCACTACAAGAATAAAGCGAATCTCCATTCCGATTGGGGGCGCTCTCATGAGCTGGACTTTGGCCATTTTCCAAAATCGATTTTTTGCCAGATCACGGCCGCTACATATAGTACTAATAAAAAGATAACTACTGCATATAGACCAGTGTTATGTAGACCTGGTTGGTTTTTAGTGCTTTACTTGACAATAATGACAAAATGGCCAAAGTCGAGATGAGAGCATCCTGCATTTTCGCAAAAGCAAGCAATTCACTTTTAATATCGACGATGTGCGAATCCCTTACGGAAAACATACAACGAAGTATCCTGAGCGTACACAAGCAGAAACAAGTCAATACGGGAAAGGCAAAAACCAGAGCTGGCGACCAAACCCAAAAGGCGCTAAACCCCGTGACGTGATCGAAATTCCGACCACATGCAATGGAATGTATGAAACAACACCACACCCAACGCAAAAGCCTGAAGAGCTATTTCGTACGCTCACACTTGCTTCTTCCTCAGAAAATGACCTAATCGTTGATCCATTTCTTGGCTCTGGTACAACCGCTGTTGTGGCACAGCAATTGAAACGTCGATGGCTCTGTTGTGACTTGTCCCCCGAGTACAGTAAATGGGCTGTAAATCGCATCGAACGAGCCAGAAATTGGTCTGCCGACCAATGGATTGAGTTCGATCGTGCCAATGCCGCGCGAAGGAAGTCGATCCGATGATGGCGACTTCTTTGCTTGATCTGCAAGAAAGTATCAAGGATAGAAGCGCATTCGGAGCCCTTGATGATTACTACACAATTACTGTGGCGTTCCTCGAGCTACTAGAAGAAAGCCCGCCCACACGAATTATCGCACCCAATGACCATCGATATATTTTTTACCAGTACAGTAAAACATTCGATCATAAGATAACACGCCTACTCAATACTGAACTATACTCAAAAACGGTCGAGGAATTTCAGTTGGCGTACGAAAAACTCGATGTATTTTTGACCGATCTGCGAAGAAATGGAGGAGCGGCAATATCGAAAAAATCGGTACAAGAATACCTACAATCCAATGCTGTAAACAAGGTTGTATACACTATTCAACAAAGCATTGGTAGCATCGGAGACTCGTTTGATAACCCGAACCAGTCACGTAAGCGCGTTGGGCAGTTGTTTGAAACGCTAGTGAAGCTCTTGATTCAAGAAGTAGGATTAGTCTGCGAGTCTCGCACAGTGACGATTCCGATTCCGGATCAGCCTGATTTCACAATGAAATATGAATTGGATCTAGTGTTTTCAAATAAAGGCGCTATCTTAACAAATGAGAGTGAATTCATCCACCCGAATGAAATAATTGGATCTGTGAAGACAACGAGTAAGGATAGAATCGACAAGGTCTTTTTAGACAAATTTCTACTCACGAAGTTACTAGGACGCGATATAAAAGTTATAGCCATCTTTCTTCACGATGTTCAGCGTGCACGTCGGGCAAACAGCATATTCGGTGTCAATTCAACGTTTAAGACCAATCACTTCCTTGGTTACACTATGGCCTTAACTCGTTTGGATGGCGTTTATTACGTTGACCCACGCCCCGTAATGGTTTCAGATCCGGTTCTGAATCAAGAAATCGGGGACTTCCAGCATTTCTTGGCACATGACATTTGGCGTCTTTGAGGTACGTTTTTAACCAACATGTTTCTCATCGAAAACGCTGCGGTTCTTACCATGAACGCGGCGGGGGACATCCACTGGCCTGGGTGGATCCGGGTGGACGGAGATCGGATCACTGCGGTTGGAGAAGGTACTCCGTCGGGAGAAGTACGGGCAGGCGCTGAGCGAATCATCGACGCCACGCATATGGCAGTCGTGCCCGGCCTGATCAACGCCCACACGCACCTATCGCAGACCTTTATGCGCGGCCTTGGTGACGATAAGCCGCTATTACAGTGGCTCAAACAGGTGGCCTGGCCCCTGCAAGCAGCGATGACAGCGGAAGACATGCGCCTGGCCAGTCTCTTGGGCTTGGTAGAGAATCTGAAATGCGGGGTGACGGCGGCTAATCAGCACCATAAATTGCCTGGCCCCACTTTTGCCGACGCGGCGCTGCAGGCCGCCAAACAGGTTGGGTTACGCTTCCAACTTGCCCGTTCGTGGGTGGATTTGGGTGCTTTTGCCGAGCAGCCGCATGTCATCCTGGCCGAATTGGAGCGCTTGCACGTAGATTGGCAGGGTGCGGCCGATGACCGCATTGGCATCGCCAATGGCCCGATGGCGCCCTGGCGTTGTTCTGACGAAACCATGCTCCGCACGGTCGAGCTAGCCCGAGGTTGGGGCGTGCCTACACACATCCACGTGGCCGAAGCGCAAGATGAGATCGACCTCATGCTCGAGCGCAACGGTATGCGGCATATCGAGTGGTTAGCCTCATTGCATCTGCTTGGCCCCGATGTGCAACTGGTGCATTGCGTCCACGTCAGTGATGCGGAGATCGCTCTCATAGCAGAATCTGATGCGACCGTTGTGCACTGCCCGACCAGCAACATGTACCTGGCATCCGGCATCGCCCCCATCCCGGCCATGCTGCGGCGAGGGATTCCCGTGGCGCTGGGGAGCGACGGCTCGGCCTCACACAATTCACAAGACCTGTTGGAAACGATGAAAACCGCCATCCTCCTGGCGAAAACCGGGAGCGGCGATGCCACTGCCCTCGTGCCTATGGACGTTCTGCGCATGGCAACCACAGCGGGTGCTCGCATCCTAAATCGTTCTGACATCGGCATATTGGCGCCCGGACAAAAAGCCGATATCACTCTTATCGATCTCAATAAGCCTCACGTGATGCCCGTCCATCACCCAGACAGCGCTCTCGTTTACAACTGCAATGGACCTGACGTTCGCACAGTGATTGTCGATGGTCGGGTGTTACTCGACAACGGCCTGGTGACGATGTTGGATGAGATGGCATTGCTGGCCGAGTGCAGGCAAGCGGCCAGAGATTTATTAAGGCGGGCGGGAGTGACAGTCAGGAGAACTCGATGAACATCGAAAACCAAGTCATCCTCATTACCGGCGCTGCGCAACGCGTTGGGCGCGTCATCGCCCTGCATTTGGCCGAGCAAGGCGCACAGATCGCCTTCACTTACCTTAATGATGAGGAGCCCTGGCAACAAACCCTGGCCGATATCGAGGCCTTTGGCGTTCAGGCAATGGCATTACCACTCAATGTCCTGAATCCAGGGCAACCTCAGCAAGTCGTCGATAAAGTCGCCGAACACTTTGGCAAGCTGGATGTTTTGGTGAACAACGCCTCCGTGTGGTTGGCCGATCCCTTTTTGGATATCTCTTATGAAAAGTGGCGCACGGCCCTGGATGTCAACCTCACCGGACCTTTCCTCTGCGCCCAGGCAGCTGCACGCCACATGTTGCAACAGCAGCAAGCTGTCATCCTCAACATCACAGACCTCTCTGCTTATCAGACTTGGGAAAACTACGCCCATCACTCCGCCAGTAAGGCGGGCCTGGTGGCGCTCACCCGGGTGATGGCAGCCGAACTGGCTCCTACCATACGTGTGAACGCCATCGCTCCCGGCACTGTTCTGCTCCCGGCCAATGCCTCTGAAGCCAAGCGCCAATGGGCTGAAGAGAACTCCTTGCTCAAACGCATCGGTTCACCTGAGGATGTAGCGAAAACGGTGGCGTTTTTGATCGAGATGGACTTTGCCACCGGCGCCGTGTATTTTATGGATGGGGGAAGGGCCTTGATCTAGAGACCGACCCGCTAGAGTTCACAAACCTGGCCGATGATTCCGGCTATGCAGATGTACGCCTTGACTTGCTGGAGCGGCTAAAGAAGTGGATGCTTGACACAGCGGATCCATTGCTGCCGGGCGTGCCAGTGTCGCCAACGCACAAACGCGCATGGGCTGAACTGGGCGTTTCTTGAGAGGATCTGATGAAACAGTATCAACCACACGAAATCCAGGTGAAACTATGAAACCTACAACTCTATCACTTCACACGAAATTCCAGATCGGCCAAGTAGATCCACGCATGTTCGGCGGTTTCCTTGAACACATGGGCCGTTGCGTTTATGAAGGCGTCTACCACCCTGCCAGCGCCCATGCCGATGAAAATGGCTTTCGCAGCGATAGCCTGACCGCACTGAAGCGACTGCAAATGACGGCCATGCGTTATCCCGGTGGCAATTTCGCCTCGGGCTACCACTGGATGGATGGCATTGGGCCAAAGCAGCAGCGCCCAACCGTACGTGACCTGGCCTGGCAGAGTATCGAACCCAACCAGTTCGGAACCGATGAGTACATCCAACTTTGCAGATCGATGGGCTGGACGCCGATGCTCACCGTCAACCTGGGGACAGGAACGCCGGAAGAGGCTAGGAATTGGGTCGAGTATTGCAACAGCCCGGTAGGGACGACCTTCGCGGATATGCGCGCAGCCAACGGCAACATTGCTCCTCATCATGTAAAACTGTGGTGCTTGGGCAATGAGATGGACGGCTCTTGGCAACTGGGCCACGTCCCCGCAGGCCAATACGCGATCCGGGCGCAACAGGCAGCTAAAATGATGAAAGACACCGACCGCCGTATCGAACTGGTGGCCTGTGGTTCCTGCACCATCGATATGGACACGTACATGGCCTGGGATCACGAGGTTCTGGACTACCTTGGCGACTACGCAGATTACGTTAGCTTGCATCGCTATGTGGGCAACCACGAAAATGACACGGCCAACTACCTGGCCATCACCAATTCCATCGACCGGCAGATCGAGGAGATGGACGCGGTCTGCCGTTTCATTCAGGCGATATTCTATCCCTTTGAGATGTTCAGCCGCAGGCGTGAAGGCGTGTCGTTACAGACAAGGGTCGAGGGACCGAGCTATGAGAGCGAGTCGTATGGCCGGGTGCACATGATCGATGCCAGCGCCATTTTAGGTGAGAACAAGCTCCACCTCTTTCTCAGCAATCGCAGCCTGGACAAATCAGCTGAGGTACAGATTCTGCTGGCGGATGATGAATTCGCTGGCTTAGACAACGCCGAAATCCTCACAGGTTCTGACCCCAAACAGGCCAACTCCTTCGCACAGCCAGACCAAATTGCATCAATTCCATTCGACAACATCCATGTTGTACCCAACCAGGCCACAGCTCAATTGCCTCCACTCTCATTTGTGGCGATGACGCTCTTCCTCAATTAGTCCTTGGCTCCAATTGTCATCTTGAGAGCATACGGAGGGTATCAAGCCAGCAATAATTGAATTCGCCACCGATCATCGATCTAACGTGCCGGATACTAAACCCAAAGGCAGGGCCTCAGGGCGAAGGCAGGGATCGTTGATCTGAATATGCTCTCCTCGATCAGATGATTCCTGAAAAGCCTGCATGATATCGAGAACATGGTAGGCGAGGTCGCCATTGGCCCGATGCGGGCGGCCCGATTGCAGGGCGTAGGCCATGTCGGCAATGCCAATACCCCGGCCCACGGTATGCGAATGCGTTAGTGGTATCTGCGACCAATCTGCTGCCCCCGCCCGACGCACTCGCACGGCGCCGCCGAATATATTGGGGTCCGGCACGCTCAAGGTTCCAGTCGAGCCATAGATCTCGATTCGGGGCAACTCCGCATACCAGACATCGAAGGAGGTGATGATCGTAGCGACGGGACCGGCGGTGAAGTTGAGCAGCCCTGTCACATGGGTGTCCACCTCGACCTGGATGCGGTCACCATAACGAGCTTCTGATGTGAAAGTGCGCTCGGGATAGGTCATGCGTGTGGTACCCGAAACCCGTTCCACCGCTCCCAGCAAGTTGATCAAGGCGGTCAGATAGTAGGGTCCCATATCCATCATGGGGCCACCACCCGGCTGGTAATAGAACTCGGCGTTGGGATGCCAGTTCTCATGCCCGGGACTCATCATGAAGGCTGTGGCTGCCACCGGCGTGCCGATCCAGCCGTCGTCAATCAGCTTGCGGCAGGTCTGTTGGCCGCCGCCCAGAAATGTATCGGGAGCGCAACCAACCAGCACGCCTCTTTCTCTGGCTGCAGCGAGGATCGCCGCGCCACTTGCACGGTCCACAGCGAGTGGTTTTTCGCTATAGACATGCTTGTCGGCCGCAATAGCAGCCAGGCTCACCTGGGCATGGGCAGCGGGGATCGTGAGGTTGAGGATGATCTGGATTGCCGGATCCGCCAACATCTCATCCACCGTGAGAGCGATCAGTTCATGTTTGGCTGCCAGAGCTTCCGCTTTTTCTGGAACGAGATCAGCACAGGCCACCAGATCCAGGATGTCGAACTGGCGACAGCCTGTGACATAAGCATTGTCGGCGATATCGCCACAGCCGATGATGCCAATTTTTACCTTGTCCATTTTATCCACCTCAGAGTACGCCCGCAGCCCACAGCATGCCACGACGCTGGATCTCTTTTGCTTCGGGCACCTCGAAATCGCTGGCAACATGACCCAGCGCCGAGTAAAATACCCGCCCCTTGCCATAGCTCCGCTTCCACACCTGGGGCATGGCCACACCATCGATCCAGTAGGCGTGGTCGCCACTAAAGGTGGCCGTGGCCAGCACCTCGTTGGAGGGATCGACATGCATGTAGTACTGCTCGGAATGCATGGCGAAATCGTCGATCCCCTGGGTGATGGGATCATCGTGATCAGTGATGTTGACGGTGTAGTCGATGATATTGCCAGGATGAGCCACCCACTGGCCGCCGACCATAAACTGGTAGTCGACACTCTCTCTGAAAGAGTCGCCCATGCCCCCGTGCCAGCCGGCGATGTTGACGCCCCCCAGAACCGCCTGTAGCAGACCCTGTTCCTGTTCCTTGCTGATGGCGCCCAATGGTCCACATGGGTGTCACCAAATCCACAGCGGACAGCTTGTTGGTGTTCAGGAAAGTGTCGAGCGTATCGGAGATCTCAACCTCGAAACCCGCAGTCTCGAGTAAAGGAGCGAAGAGATCGACGCATTGTTTGGGTTCATGGCCTTCCCAGCCACCCCAGACCATCAGCGCTTTTTTCATGGTTTTCCTCGGATCTAAAATTCAATCTAGTTTTGATTACCACAGATTAAGAAGGGTCCACTGAAAAAAGCCTCTTAACCGCAAAAGACGCAGAGATCGCAGAGGAAAACATAGGGTTTCACGGAGAAAAGCGTGTCCACGCCCCACCATTTTTGTTGTTGTCTCGGCCTTCACTGTTTGTTTAGACCTTTTTTCAGGGGAGTCAAAGAAGTACTGAAAACTCTGGAAAAGTCTATAACGGCTGTTCGCACCCCTATATACAGGGGGGTTTTGCTCGTTCGCACCTGTGTAAACGGGGGTAACAAATAGCTCAAAAAAGTTTTTCAGAGTTCTCAGGACAACAGTGAAAAACCGTCTGCTAGCATCGGTTAGGATGCATCCCGCATATTAGGTGGGCCACTTCTCTTGAGCTTCTTTAAAAAGAGTCACCAAGTCGTCTCATTTACCGTACTTTGCTTGGAAAACATCACGTACAATTATCACAGTTAGGCCAAGTCAAGAATTAAATGATCCGAATTTGTGCTGAAGTGACGAGCCGGATCCATGATTCGGCGGGTTTTACATCTGTTACCGCCGCCGGATCACGGATCCGGCTCGTCACTTTGTCAACAACTAATTCAACATATGGTTCATTATTTCTTTGGGTTGGCCTAAATAATAAGAAGTGGTTCCTTCGGAATCTGCGTGGTTCCTACTAAAAGGGCGTGGTTCATTAGCATAAACATCACGTAACACGCAATACGCACCTCGTGTTTTTCCAGGACCCCACGAAATGCTGTTGAACCAAAGAAGTACAGTGGCCTGAATTACGGCGTAATAGTCACCGGCATGTTCTGAGATACGACCTGCCACCAGCTATTACCCGGTTTCAAAGGCATATCATTCCCCTCAGCATCGACAAAGCGGAAGGGTTCCAGTCGTCCCGGGCGTACCCATTTACCCTCATACAACAGTCCATCTCTCAATATCTGCACCGGCCCTTCGCCCCAAAGTTGAATTTCTATGGAACAGTTCGAGCATTTTTCACCTTGGCCACGCGGTTTGTTACCATGCTCGATGATGAGTGTGGTAACGTGATTGGCTCCTAGGATCACCACATTGGCCGCTGAAAGTTGTTCACTGGTCGGCTTGTCAATATGCGGGCTTCCGGCCATGGTACGAAGATAACGACCCTGACCGGCATCGTAATGCCACTGCACCTTGAAACGAGGATAGGGGATGCGTACACTGGATGCTGGTGAACCCCCCTCGGGTGGCGCCTCAGAGAATACCCATTTCCCGGCGGGATCAGGAGGCCGATTCCAGCCTCGATTTGTGAAGACTCGCCAGAATGTTGCCGAATCTGCGAATAAGTTGTCGGGTACTTTGATATCCCTGTCGCGATAAAATGATTTGGAGTTCAGGGCCTGTTCCAGAATCTGATTCTCCATATCGGCCTGACCGTAGAGCTTCTCTCGCACGGGCTGCACGCCGCCCGAAAAGGCGAGCACTGAATCAAAAATAGCCGGCAACTCCACATCGATCAAACGGGCGGATCGTATGGAGCCAATACGATCGGTGTTTTGGCTTTGGTAGAGAGCAGAGTAGCGCGTTTCAGAGAACTCAACCTGGCTCTCGACGACGATGTCAGCAGCATTCAACCCAGATTGGGGATTCACACTCTTCTGGTTGGCCACCTTGACGAGTACCGGCATGCGATCGAGAACCGATGGATCTTGTGCTTGTAAACCGGTGTATAGCGAGTACCCGGAGCCACTTTCGGGAACGATGAGATTCGGATCGGGTGTGGAGGTCGGGGTAGGGCTAGGGGTGGAGGTCTCAGTTGGTACGGGGGTGATGGTTGGTGTATCGCTAGGCAGAGGGACGGGCGTCTCTGTCGGTGTTGCTGTGTCGATCGCTTGCGCCGCCACCTGAGGCGTGGGTGTCATCGTTGGTTTGGGTGTACGTGTAGGGGTCGGCGTGGGCTCGGGTTCACCACCGCAGGCACTGACGACGAGCATCAGGCCCACAAGCAACACTAAACTGAAAGCGAGTGAAAAGCGCTGTGAATAGGGTCGATTCATCATATGATAACGGTCAAGGTTTTGGCTGGGAGGTCGGAACTAAGTAACGGCCTCATTTTCAGTAAGAGGTCGGGGCAAAGTATATGCCGGGCTCGGCCAAGAGAGCAACCTGAGATGACTCCTGTAGCGATTCGATCACTCGACATTGGATTCGCTAAGCATCTCTTCGGAGATCAGAAAGAGAGGATCGGCAATACGTTCAAGGGACACCGCTAAGGCTTTTTGGTACTCGGGATCATAAAATGCGCTGCGGAAGCTCTCCATATCGGGCCAATAGGCCTCGGTAACATAACGATAGGGTAGTGTCTCGCTTTGAAAGGCATCCTCTACAACATAGAAATCACTTTTGATGACACCGGGCGCCGACATGTTACTTTTCTGATGCTCCGTTGTGCGCCAGCGGATGAATGCTTCATGGTCGGCGTCAGGGGGTAGATTGTATAAAACCGTCAGTTTCACCAAGGGTCTATTTCTCCTTCAATCTCAGTATATCCAAAATACGTTATATCGATGGGCTTGTAGACCAGAATACCAGTAGACCGAGATACGCCGCCCAGATGAATATCGAGGCGTATTCTACCCGGTTTTCCAGTTTCCAGGGTTTCCGCTCGCGATAAAAGACGCGCTAACTACTTGATAACCAGGCTACGATCAGAACTGGTCAGCGAGTGCACGCCCGTGTGGGTGACGACGATGATATCCTCGATGCGTACGCCGAATTGCCCGGTCATATAGACACCGGGTTCCACACTAAACACCATGCCCTCCTCCAGCAATTCCTCACTACCTTCCATGATCCAGGGTGGCTCATGCACTTCCAGGCCCAGGCCGTGTCCAGTGCGATGGATGAAGTAGTCGGCCAGGCCGAGTGCCTCTAGCGTCCCACGTGTGGCGCGATCAACCTCTTGCGCAGATACCCCTGGTTTCACAGCCTCACGCCCTGCCTGATTCGCTGCCTTGACAGCATCGTAAGCTGCCAGAAACGCTTGAGAGGGTTCGCCTAAAAAAATCGTACGGGTAATGTCCGATTTATAGTCGTTCAACGAAGCACCGATGTCGATAATGACACTGTCGCCCGACTGCAATTTCCGGGGGCCACTGTGATGGTGGGGAAAAGCGCCGTTTGCTCCCGAAGCGATCAGTGTGAACTCGACCTTATCTGCACCTCCCTGGCGAAATGCTGTCTCCGCCACCCAGGTCAACTCGGCCTCGGTGACGTCAAGTTGGCATGCATCTATGACAGACTGCATTGCCCGATCGGCCTGATCGGCTGCCTTCTGCAAAGCTTCGATTTCAGCGGCTGATTTACGCGCCCGTAAAGGTGCAATCAGAGCATCGGCCGGGATCGTCGCTTCAGCACGTGCTGCGTCCATGAGCATAAGCAAAAAATCTGCTCGCATGGCGCCATCTACAGCAATTTGCCGCAGGGCTGCCGATGGCAAGGCCGATCCCAGAGCCTTGGCCGGGCCACCACTATCGCCCCAGGTAATGGGGGGAATGGCCGAATGCGCCACCCAATCGTCGGCATTGAGTGCTGGGACGACCGCTTTTACATCTTCTGCCGTGACGAGTATCAGGCAAAGGCGCTCATCGGCATGTGAGGCATATCCGGCAAGGTAACGCATGTTGGCAGTAGGGCCGATGGCAACCAGATCGATGCCGGCGGATGCCATGTTTGTACGTAGGCCTGATATGCGCTTATCGAGTTCATTCATTATTTGTTCCTTGAGTAGTTTTTCGTTGACGTTGTGTAAGATTTTCAGCTAGTCCATACCTACGACATCAGACCACATTCGCTGTCGAACTTGTTCTAGTTCGTCGCTGGACCAACCTAAAACCTCCCTCAAAAATGTACCGGACAAGCGCACATTGAGTCGTTGATGGAGTCGAACGGTTGTCTCATCCCTTGCGGTGAAGTCCTTATCTTCACTAACGAAATAGTCGACGCCAGCGTTTATTGCCGCCAACGCGATAGGGACATCGTTTTCATCGCGCATTAGTTTGAGGTTAAGGGCGACCTCCTCTACAGTTGGATCAGCAATAAGTTCAAACTCAGTTGCGGCGACATACCTTTCGAAACGTGTTAAAAACTGTGGGAAGCGCTTGCTCAAAACTCCTCTGGCTTCGTAGATCACATAAGGCGAGAGCACTAGAACGCACTCACCATTTAGTCCTGATCGGAGGACTTCGTAGGGCCAGCGCGGCCAGCCACTACCGGCAACGAGTATGGTTGTATCGACCATGACGCGCAGCTGACTACGGGGAAAGATCGCCATACTGTTCCCTGAAAATCTCCTGTCTCGCTTGCTTCAGGTCATTGATCAAATCTTCCTCAGTCAAGTTTTGCCGCTCGATTTCTCGACCGAAAGCATGACTGAATTGTTCAAAAGATTCAATCGCTTGCTTCCTGCGCAGCAATTCATATTCCTGGTAAGAAAGCAATACAGCTACCGGATAGCCATCCCGCTCCACGATCAAATGTTCGTCTGAACCAAATACGCGTTTGAGCAGTTTACCAAATGAACGATGGCCTTCTGTGGCAGTAATAGCAACTTGATGTGACATGGTTTTTCTCCGTACTGATTTTATTGCGCAACGTTATGTATCGATACGTATCAGTACGAATTATAGCACAGATTTGATCATTGAGAACCTGACCCCGACGTGGAGAATCAGTATCGGGTTTCAACACTCGCTAATACTTCTTGCCGCCGATGAGTTCCACGATTTTCGACGTGTCAGTGTTCGACGACACCGTAATGCCCCTTTGCCTGCTCCTCCGAAATGTAACCATTTTTCAGGTCTTCTGCTACCAACGCCCGGTCACGTTGCAGGGGATCTCCCCAGCCCGCGCCGGTGCCGGTCATCACCTGGATCACATCGTCGGTATTGAGGGTGAGGCCGCTGACCACCGCATAACGCTCTCGTTCGCCACTGGCTCGACGGATGATGATGTGGTTGGGTGAGCCCTCTTGTCCTCCATTCAATGGCCACGGTGGTACTCTGTCTCGGGTGTATGCCGCTGTTAGCCAGGCATTGTTGGAGCGGATTCGGTAATCGATGCGAACACCTTTGCCACCTCGATGCAGTCCGGCGCCACCCTCATCATCGTGAAAGCTGAGGTAGTCGACGGTCACACCATAGCGAGCCTCGGCAATCTCAGCCGG
This sequence comes from Chloroflexota bacterium, assembly GCA_003353825.1. The sequence goes on along the minus strand of PIVW01000021.1, from coordinate 8,582 downwards.
ACAATTGTAAGTCTCGCCGTGGAAGGCAGAGAACTGGCCCGGCCTGCCATCTGACAGCGCAGAACCACCCCAGCCCCCCAGTTCCGGCTCGATCACAGCGTAGGGGCGGCCGGTGTCGGGATGGATGCCGCCGAACAACGTACCACAGATCGAGGCGAAGCTACCGGCGGGCAAACGCTCGGGCATGTGCTGTGCCAGGCAACGCATGATCAAGTCGTGCAGGCGAATACTGATCTCATAATAAATGCCCATGGCCGCCGGGTACTTGGGATTAAAGACACTGCCATGACGAAGCAGTACTTTCAAGGGGCGAAAGGTGCCACCGTTGGCGATACGATCTGGCGATGTCACATTTTTGAATGCGATCTGGGCGGCCACGATGGCATCGTCTGCGCTCATGTTGAATGGTCCAGGATCCTGGTCGGGACTGTCACGCAGATCGACGATGAACTCATCATCTTTGATCTCGACCGTGACTTTGTAGACCTGCCCGTTGTCTTGCTCCTCTGCCAATTTGTAGATACCGTTTGGCAATTCTTTTAGGGCATTGAGGCTCACTCGTTCGCCATAATCCATGTACTGCTCAACGGCATGAAGGAAGACATCTTTGCCATACTTTTTCACGATCTCCAGCACCCGCCGTTCGCCAACGCGTACCGAAGCGACACCTGCCCACAGATCACCGGTCAGGAAATCGGGCATGCGGCAATTGGCAGTTAGGATATCAAACACCCCCCGGATCGGCTGGCCGCGCGAGATCAGTTTGACACCGGGGTAGATCATGCCCTCCTGAAAGATCTCGACTGCTTCGGTGGACATGCTGCCGGGCACCATGCCACCGACATCATTCCAGTGGGCGATGTTGGCTGTCCAGGCCACGATCTCGCCGTCGGCAAAGACGGGCATGGTCAGCACCATGTCGTTGAGATGGGTGACACCACCGTTGTAAGGATCGTTGGTGATAAAGACATCCCCAGGCTCGATGTCTCCAGGTTTATCAAACTTTGCCATGTTCTGCTTGACCGTCTTGTCGAGCACACCCACAAAGGCGGGGATGCCGGCGCCGGAACCAGCCAATTCGCCAAAGCGATCGGTGATACCGGTACCCATATCCAAGACTTCGTAGATGATGGCGCTCATGGCGGTGCGGCGCATCGCTGCGAACATTTCATCGGCAGCAGCTTGCAAGGAATTCTGGATAATTTCCAGCGTAATCGGATCATAGTGCTTCGTCATAGTGTGTCTCCTGAGGCGCTCACAGCGCCATTCTCGACGGAATTTGTCGATATTTACGGCAAGTGGCAAGGGTCAAACTTGTCTGCAAGCCGAAAATGTACCTGCGACCTGCCACTTGCAACCTGCCACCACAGGGCCTTATTTTTGTTGTGGTGGCAACGCATGATTGCTAAGCCGTTGTAATCCGGTAATTGCCATATTCATCCACTTCGCAGGGCATGGTGGGTGGGATCACGACCGTTGCTTCGGCCTCTTCGATGATAGCAGGTCCCACGAAACGCATGCCGGTGGTAAGGGCATCGCCATCGTAGACAGTTGCCATGTGAATGCCATCCTCCAAAAAGTCCACCTGCCGTTGCCCTTTGATGGCGCTTTCGACATCACCATTACCCACAGGTAGCTTATGCGGCTGAAGTTTATCGACTTCCGCCATTGCGATTAAATGATAGGTGACAAGCTCGACGGGCGCCGGCAGACGATAGGTATATTCACGCTCGTATTTGACCTGGAAATGTTCGCCGATCTCGCCCATCAATTCATCCGAAATCGGACCATTGGGCAAATCGATCTCGGTAGAGTGTTCCTGGTTCTGGTAACGGAAACGCCCGTACCGCATAAACCGTACTCGTGAACGATCGATATTTTCCGCTTCATATTCCAGATAGGCCTGTTCTTCCAGAGCGGCAAAGGCATCATTCAGTTGTTGGGCTGCGTCGGGCGCTGTCAATTCAACGATTTGGGTTTGCAGATAGTCGCGGCGCAGGTCGCTGAGTAGCATACCCCAGGCCGAGAAAACGCCCGACATGTTGGGGATGACCACCTTCTTGATACCTAATTCTTTGGCCAGTTCGCAAGCGTGCATGCCGCCGCCGCCGCCAAAGGCAATGAGTGTAAAGTCACGCGGGTCATGGCCACGATTGACCGAGATCAGCTTGATGGCGTTGACCATATTGTTATTGGCCAGACGCACGATGCCGCGCGCGGCTTGCTGTTTGCTGATGTCGAGCGTACCCGCCAACTTGTCCAACGCTGACTCGACAGCCTCCATATCCGCAGTGATCGTGCCTGCACAGAAATAGTCGGGATTGATGCAGCCCAGGGCAAGATTGGCGTCAGTGGTCGTAGCCTCGACGCCACCAATGCCGTAGGAGACAGGCCCTGGTACCGCCCCGGCGCTCTGAGGGCCCACATGCAGTCTGCGGAATTCATCTACCCAGGCGATGGATCCACCCCCCTGGCCTATCTCGACCAGATCGACGACAGGCACCATAACGGGATATCCAGCAGACACATCGGTCTGTTCGACCATGTAGTTGGTGTTCAGCTTGACCTCGCCGCCAGTGATCAGGCCGCACTTGGCTGTCGTGCCGCCGATATCCAGGGAGATCACCTCCCTCTCGCCAATCAGCCGTCCCAGTATCGCCGCTCCCCACACGCCGCTGGCAGGACCCGATTCGACCATGGTGATGGGGATCTCACGGGTGTTTTTGATGGTGTCGATGCCGCAGTTTGATTGCATGATGTAGGGCGTGCAGGTCATGCCCCCATCTCTTAAGCGGCCGGTGAGGTCGTCTAGATAACGATGCGCGATCGGTTGCACGTAAGCGGACAGCACAGCCGTACTGGAGCGCTCGTACTCGCGCCACTCACGGGTAATCTGGTAAGAGGCCACGGCCGAGAACTCGGGCCACAGCGCCTTGATCTGGGCGATAACCGCCTCCTCGTGCGCCGAATTGGCGTAGGAATTGAGCAGGCAGACGGCGACAGCTTCCACGCCCTCAGCTCGGAAATCATCGAGGATGGCCGGGAGAAGGGATAGATCGAGCGGGGCGCTCTCTACACCTTTATAATTAATGCGGCCCGACACTTCGCGTCGGAGATAGCGGCTCACAAAGGGCGTAGGCTTGTCATATTCAAGATTGAAGTAGTCGGGGCGATTGCCGCGACCGATCTCCAACACATCACGGAAGCCCTCGCTGCTAATCAGTGCTGTTTTGGCGCCCTTTCTCTCGGTAATGGCATTGATGACGATGGTGGTGCCATGTACAAAGGAGACGAACTCGTTTGGGGTGAGTTGAGCGGCTTCGATCACATCCACAACGCCCTGTTCAAATTGGTCGGGCGTGCTGTGACTCTTGGCCGTGCTCACCGAGCCATCTGTTTTGACACAGACCAGGTCGGTGAAAGTACCACCGATATCGGTAGCTACTCTGATCACTAGATTTCCTCCGGTTTTTAGGGTTAGTTGTTGTCTTTAGATAATTCGTCGTAAAGGGCACGTGCCGCGTCGTGTATATTGCTTCATCTCGACTGAAGAATCTATTTTGTTTGTGTAAGTTGGCATCTAAAAATCATTGCAAATGGTCTGGAATGCTTCAAGTAATACGAATATCGCAACACGCAACACGCAACACGCCTTCTATGTTCGCGGCACGATGATCCTGTTGCCGAACTCATAGGGTTTGCTGAAAATACCGAACTCGGCCATCTCCCAGTCCGGCGGTGCCTCGCTGCCCCATTTGCGGCTTGGTTTCCAACCACACTGTTGTTTTAATAAGGCCGCGTGCTCGGCCGCTTTGAAAGCGGCGATGGAGGGATCGATCACAGGTACACCCAGTTCTTCCTGCAACTCCGTGTAAAAACCTGTCTCCAACGTGCAGCCCAGGATGATCGATTCGGCGAAATCTTCTTCAACAGCCTGTCGCCCTGCTGCGATGAGCTTCTCACGGGTGCAGTCATGGTCTTGTTGGAATTCGACTACATTCAGGCCCACATGGCGGAAGGACATGAGTTTTTCGCCATAACCATAATGAATGACCGTGTTACGCATCTGGTTGACCCATTTGTATTGGCCGACGATGATGGAGAAGTTGTTGGCCAGGGTCAGGGCGATTTCAATCGAAGCATGACAAGGAGCAGTGACGATCATGTCGCCGGAGATCTCGCGAGCATCATGCAGAGCTGTATCGTAGAAACAGCCGATGACCAGGGCATCGAAGCCCTCCAGTGCAGCCTGATGGGTGGCGCGTACGATATCGGCGGTGACGATGGCTTCGTAGGTACGGTACTCGAGGTTGGTGATGGCACCGATGGCCGAATCCAGGGATGTTACCTGCGCCTCTGTGAGTGGGTATTTGTACTCTTTGATCCAATCCGCCATAAATTGGTCGTAGTCAGCGCTGCCAACGGGGTCTAGAAACATAACTTTAAGGGGTTTCATGTTGTTCTCTCCTGATGCTGAGCACAGCGAGGCTGTCGGGATGTAAGTGGACGCCGTAGACATCTGAGGCTGTCTGCAACGAGATGTAACCATTTTTTACGTCGGCAATGACCTCTTCAGTAGGTCGCAAGTGGGGGTAGCCGTAGCCACCGCCAACCCCCGTGATCAGACGGGCGACATCGCCACGTTTGAGGACATGTCGTGCGATCTTGCCACGCCATAGGATCGGTTCGGATTGACCTTCGACGAATACCTGAACGCCATTGGGCGACCCTTCGCTGCCGCCGTTGGCACCCCAGGGCGGATATTTGTGACGGCCGAAAGTGGTTGTGAGCAGGGCCTCATCGGCAAGCAAACGATAGTCTCGTACAAGACCCAGGCCACCACGATAGCGGCCATGGCCCGCGGTCGTTTCATTGAAGGAGTATTGATCCACCAGCAATGGATAACGCGTTTCGCACACTTCCACCGGGATCACATAGGTTTCGCCGTCACCTACCGGCACCAGGCCATTCTCGCCATCTTTAGTAGCACCTGCTCCCCACCCCCCGGCCTGGGGCTCGACCAGGATGAATCGCTCGCCGGCGTCGTCGAAACCGGCGATGAGCGTACCACAGACACTGAGGTGATGCCCGGCTGTGAGGCGGTCTGGCAAAACCGGGAAGAGCGCCTGCCAGAGCAGGTCCACGGCATAAGCCCCCGTTTCCCAATAGGTGGACACCGGCGCCGGCCGTTGGGCGGTAAACACAGTGCCATCCGGGCAAATGATCTGCACCGCTCGGAACCAGCCATCATTGACCGGCGTGGAGGGGTCGGCGATGGCCTTGAATATGGTACGGCAGGCAGATTGCAAACGAGTACGGGTGCAGTTGATCGGGCCGGGTACTTGCGGTGACGAGCCACTGAAATCGGCCACAAAGTTATCGTCAGAGATAGTGACCTTGACACAAACATAGACCGGGGTCTCACTCAGTCCGTCATCATCCATGTAGGCATCGGCCCTGAATTCACCTTTGGGCAGCGAGGCCAAGACTTTGCGCGCCATCACTTCACCCTGGTCGAGGCTGGTGCGGATACTGGCTTGCACAGCGGCCAGGCCATATTGTTTGCATATTTCCAGCGTACGTTTCTCGGCTCTTCGCAAAGATGCAACTCCGGCAAACATATCGCCCAGCGTCGCTTCAGGTGTGCGTACATTGGCGGCGATCAGATCCACCAGGCTCTGAATGATCTCGCCGCCCTGGTAGAGGCGAATGGCCGGAAATTGCAAGCCTTCCTGGTAGATCTCAGTGCTGTCGACGGTCCAACTGCCAGCGGCCATGCCCCCCACTTCTGTCCAATGTGCCTTGTTCACGGCAAAGGCAACCAGGGTGTGTTCGAAAAAAATCGGGGCGATCAATGCCACATCAGAGAGATGATTACCGCCGCCACGATAGGGATCGTTGTTCATGAAGATGTCGCCGGGCACGATGTCGGCGGCCGGGAACTTCTCCAGGATGGCTTTGACGGCAAATGTGAGGGTGCCCAAAAAACCGGGCACGCCGTTGGCCTGGGCAATGATGTCTCCCGTGTGATCGGTGATAGCACAGGCATAATCGAGCACCTCATAAATAATGGGGCTCTGGCTGCTGCGGCCCAGGGCGATGAAACTCTCTTCGGCGGCGGCGATCAGTTGTTCGTGGATAATTTCAAGGGTAAAGGGATCGGTTGGCATGAATTATTGAAAATAAAAAGGCAAAAGGTAAAGTGCAAAAGGCAAATGTGCGCTCTGTAACAGTGATAGCCCCGTCTTGGGTTGGTTGTCTTCTGTTATAGCAGTTGTAAGATTACTTGCTACGTATCTTCTCGATAACTTGGGGGAAAACCAACTCGTCCACGTAGACATGTCCTGAGCGTAGCCGAAGGGTGGACGTCCGGCGGCACGCCAGCAGAGTCCGAATTCATTCGGCGAGTGCCTGTTCGATATGCAAGAAACCATACTCGTCTCGTCTGACCTGCTGGTCGGGGAACACAACAGTGGTGGAGGTAGGCTCTTCGATCACCAGAGGGCCGGGTATAGAGAGGTGCAAGGGCAACAGATTACGCTCGTAAAGGGGGGTATCGCAGTGGCCGAACGTATCGAAATTTACACGCCGTCTTCCTTTGTTGGCTTGTTCAAGACTGCCGCCGCCACTTACTTTTCGTATCTCCGCTTTGTCCACGGCGCCAAAGGCGCTGAGATGGTAATTGACCAGTTCGATAGCAGCGTCAAGGCGGAAGGTATAGGTCTGTTCGTGCAGCTTGTGAAACTGCTGCTCGATGGTTTGCATCTGATCGGCCGCCACTTCCCCGCTGGGGACCGACACCTTTACAGTGTGTTCCTGGCCCTTGTAACGCATGTCGGCAAATCGCTGGAAATAGATATCAGACGCGTTCACGCCCTGCGCCAGCAGATCACGCCCGGCCTGAGTTTCCATCTCCTCGAACAATGCCGTTAGTTCAGCCGGTGTTACCCGGTCTGTGCGGCGAATGGAGGTGCGGATGAGATCCTGACGCAAATCGGTCATCAACATACCCCAAGCAGAAAAGACACCCGGTTCGCTGGGGATGACGACCTTTTTCACTCGGAGTTCAGGCGCCAGCGCAGCAGCGTGCATAGCCCCGCCACCGCCAAAGGCCACCAATACAAAATCACGGGGATCATGGCCGCGGCGTACTGACACCAGTTTGATGGCGTTGATCATGCTGGCATCTGCCAGACGAATGATGCCGATAGCCGCTTGTTCCAGGCTACATTGAAAGCTATCGGCGATGGGCTGTAATGCCTGTCGCATGTTGTCCAGGTGCAGTGGGATCTCACCGCCCAGGAAATACTCGGGATTGATACGGCCGGCCATGACATTGGCATCGGTGACAGTCGCTTGCTCCCCACCTTTGCCGTAGCAAGCGGGGCCGGGATCGGCGCCGGCGCTTAGCGGTCCGATATGCAGTGATCCGGCCTCATCTACCCAGGCGATGGAGCCGCCCCCCGCGCCGATCTCTACGATGTCAATGGTCGGGGCCAGGATGGGGTACCCGGCGTAATGGCGCCGCCATTCGATCTTGTACTCGGTGGTGATACGCGGCTTTCCCCCTTTGACCAGGGAGGTCTTTGCCGTGGTGCCCCCCACATCAAGGGCAATGACATTTGCTTCGCCGATGAGTTCACCCAGTTTGGCGGCGCCGATCACCCCGGCAACAGGGCCTGACTCGACGGCAAAAATGGGCGCTTGTTTACCCCTGGCAAAGGTGGCCGTACCACCATTAGACTGCATGACATGATACACCTGATCCATACCTTGCTCGGCGAGTTTGGTTTCCAGGCTGCCAAGATATGCTTGCACGGTAGGTTGCACGAAGCTGTTGAGAACGGCTGTATTCGTGCGCTCATACTCTCGCCACTCCTGCGTCAGTTCATACGAGGCTGTGACCGGAATGCCAGGAGCCAGTTGGGGGATCAGATCAGCACAACGTGCTTCATGGGCAGGGTTGGCATAAGAATGAAGGAAGCAGATCGCAATGGCCTCGACCTCTTCCTTCAGGCAGAAGGAAACGGCCTGACGAATATCATCCTCATCGAGAGGTTGTAGCTCCTTCCCCTGATAATTCATACGGCCACGTACGGCCAGGCGAAGATGACGAGGGACAAAGGGTTTGGGTTTGATGTAATACAAGTTATAGAGATCAGGCCGATTGGCGCGGCCGATCTCTAGTACATCGCGAAAGCCTTTTGTCGTTATCAGTGCTGTCTTGGCCCCTTTGCGCTCGGTCAAGGCATTGATGACAACGGTGGAGCCATGCACGAAAAAGGTCGTTTCCCTACTATCGACCTCGGCCTTGTGCAAGGTGGCTATCACCCCTTCGGCAAAGTGCGCGGGGGTGGTGGCAGCTTTTGTTACACCAACTTCCCCCGTCCTTTCATCCAGAAAGGCGAGGTCTGTAAAGGTGCCGCCGATATCACTTGCAATTCGCATGGTGGATAAGTTAGTAGGCCGGTAGGCCGGTAGACCGGGATTGGCCGTCAATACAAGCTTAGAGACGCAATTTACCTGGTCTACTGGTCTACTGGTTTCCTGCCCAAGCTGCCGGCTGCTCGAAGAGATGGCAT
>PIVW01000968.1 GCA_003353825.1 Chloroflexota bacterium | reverse complement strand
CGCGCCCCATTTGCGCTGAGTCTGATAACATCGGCACCATCGCATCGCAACAGGCCGAATACTGCTACCCTAACAAAACGGCCTTCGATATAACAGTAGTCATGAAGAGTTCTGATCTTACTATCGAAGAATTCGCCGCGCAGCTAAAACCCGGCCAGCGGTTAGTAGGGCTTGATCTGGGAACGAAAACGATAGGAATTGCAATCTCCGATATTACGCGCACTATCGCGACGCCTGTCGAAACCTGGAAGCGGCAAAAATTCACAAGCGATGCTGAGCATATACTAAAACTAGCTGCCAGTGAGAATGCCGGGGGTATCGTTATCGGCTTGCCGTTGAATATGGACGCCAGTGAGGGGCCACGTGCCCAGTCCACCCGGGCGTTTGTACGAAACATGCACCAGAAGACCGATCTGCCGATTGTGTTTTGGGATGAGCGTCTATCGACCTCGGCGGTGACCAGAATCCTGTTGGAGGCGGACCGATCGCGAGCTAAGCGAGCCAAGCTTGTAGACAAACTGGCGGCGACCTACATTTTGCAGGGCGCCATGGACCGGATAAATATCACCAGTTGACGTAAAGTGTAGAAGTTCAGGCCTGATCTGACTGTTAGGCGTTTTGTGGCTATGATCTGTCAGATTAGATTTGACCTACATATTTCTCCTTCCAGATTTGTTTGCTCTCAATAATGGTTTCGAGGAGCCTTGGTAAATTCAGCTGCGAAGTGCGAGATTAGGGCTAAATGAAATTTTGACATCTATTCCGAGTTCCTGCAATCAGGTAATTCCAGCCGACCTCCTTCGCCGGCAGCTGGATTGCAATGTTGGGCAACCAACCAGACAAAGGGAGTAATTATGAAGATGCAAATAATGTGGGTATTGGCAGTTCTAGGATTTATGGCGTCATCGGTGTTTGCGAGTGATGTTGTGGTTCACCTGCGCAATGGACAGCGTATTGCCTACCCAAGCGCACAAGTGGAGAAGGTCACGTTCGATGCCGACGTGGCACAGAATGAAACTAACCGGACAATGAAGCCACTGCGAACCCATCGCTTTTCAAATCCCAGCGAAGTTGCCCAATGGAGCACAGACTGGAAATGGGCAAAAAATACAAGCAATAAAGGGCGTGCAAGCATCAGTGATGAGTTTGGTGGCACTATACGGCTATCGGTGGACGGCGCACCTGGTGTGATAGACTTTTGGTCAGAACTTCAAGATGACCTGCAATATGGTGACGAGATCGTCGTCCGCTATCACACGAAGAAACCGACCCTACCGATCAGCGGCTTTGATCTTATTGTCGGTCCAGCGAAGCCGCACGGGCACAAGCAACAGGTCAAGATCAGCGTTAATAAAGCCGGTAGTTTTACCTCAAAACTGCCCATTTGGTCATCCCCATTTCGTAAAGGGACACCCTTTGGAATTCGTTTTTCAGTCTGGCCCGGC
>PIVW01000967.1 GCA_003353825.1 Chloroflexota bacterium | reverse complement strand
GTCATCGTATTGGCGAGCGCTCCTTTCACATCGGAGAACGTCAACTCCCCATGTGCGCCCGCGACACCGGCACCTTTACCAGCGCAGCCGTCACGCTCGTCTTCCTCTCGATCATCGGAACCAGGCGTGGTGGCATGCCCACAAAAAAAATCGTTTTTACTCTCGCCGCCTTCTTCCTCATCTGGGCTGTAGACGGTTCCAATTCCTATCTCTATTTGATCAAACAGACCTATTCTGGCGCGCTGCCGCAAATCCCCAATATCTATATCCCAAACAACATCCTGCGTCTCCTCACTGGCAGTGGAATGGGGATGGGTATGGGCGCCTTCCTCTACGCCGCCTTCAACCAAACCGCGTGGAAAGAAATGGATGCGCGTCCCGCGCTCGGCACATGGCGTGACCTCGGCTTGCTCATTGGGACCATGCTTCTCGTCGATCTTGCAATTCTCTCCGAATCCCCTATTGCTCTCTACCCGATTGCCATCATCAGCGTCCTGGGTGTGGTCACTTTACTGACCCTGATCTTCAGTGTGGTCTGGATGATGATAATGAAACAAGAAAACACGTTCACATCCATCCGGGAAATGTGGCTGGCACTCACTGCCGGGCTAACCCTTGCTCTGATCATGCTCCTCGTCATTGACCTGCTCCGCCTACGCATGACCGGCACTTGGGGAGCTTTTCCTCTAGGATAGACTTTTTAAGGATAATAAAATGGAACTACTCACCGGCATCTTCTCTGCCTTCGGGCTTTCTGCCAGCGCAGGGCTGAACGCCTATATTCCACTGCTCGCGATCTCACTCCTGGCAAAATTCACCGATCTGATCGAACTCCAATCTCCCTGGGATACACTCACCAGTTGGTGGATCATTGGCGCCCTCATCCTCCTTGGTACCATCGAATTCTTCGCCGATAAAGTCCCTGCTGTAAATCACATCAACGACGTCATTCAGACTTTCGTCCGCCCTGCAGCCGGGGCAATCGCCTTTGCTGCCAGTGCAAAGGTAGTCACCGATATGAGTCCGATCCTCTCCATGGGGCTAGGGCTGCTCGTCGCCGGAAGCGTTCATACGGTCAAGTCCGTTGCGGTGCGTCCCGCGCTAACAGCCGCAACTGCCGGGGTGGGGAATACACCCGTCAGCATCGCGGAAGATGTTATATCCACCTTTTTATCTATTTTGGCTATTCTAATTCCTATAATTATTGGTATTATTCTAGTACTGATGACAACCACTTTCATTTGGTGGCGATGGCGAAAAGCAAACGCCGTAAATGCAGTTTGAAAAATTAGCAAAAGGAGAATTTCTATGAGTCAGGAACCTTATTACCAACAAACGTCCCCGCCTGTAACGCCAAATAGCTCGCTGGCAATGGTCAGCATGATCTCTGGCATTGCCAGTTGGATATTTGCTCCTTTTTTGGGTTCACTGATCGCTATCATCAC
>PIVW01000966.1 GCA_003353825.1 Chloroflexota bacterium | reverse complement strand
CGCAGCATCTTGTTATGCAGGCTTTTTATTTCTAACTTATTATGTCCATAAATTTTCTACACAAGCGCTCCAACACAGCAGATAAGCGACCCACAGACGTCTCACTCAACATTGGAGAGCTTGCCTTAAACTACGAAGGTGGCGATCCGGGTGTTTACTTTGAGGATTCCAACGGCGATATTCGCAAAGTTGGTCCTGTCACTGTTGGCGGAACTGCTCCTAACTCTTCACCCGCAACTGGCGGATCCGCCGGTAACAGTACTGGCGAAGGTTGGTTAGACACAAGCGTAACTCCCAATGAGTTCAAAGTTTGGGACGGTTCTGCATGGGTGTCCACTAGTGGAACTCCTGGTGGTGCTGACACACAAGTTCAGTTCAATGACAATGGAGCTTTTGCTGGTGATGCTGGTTTCACCTACAATGCCGCCATTGACACACTGACTGTTGGGGAAGTCATTGGTGCGCTTGACGGACCAATTCGTTTCACTGCTCAAGCCGGAGAGGACATCATCGTTGGTGATGTTGTCTACATCTCTGGTGCCGCTGGCGACACCCCCATCGTGTCCCTGGCTTTAGCAAGCAATGCGGCTAAAATGCCAGCTTTTGGCTTTGCCTACTCAGCCGCAACCAGCGGCAATGCTTTACAAATTGTCACTTTTGGTTCAATCGAAGGCAGCGGTAGCGATCCCATTGACACAAGCGGCCTAACGGTCAATGATGTTATTTATGTTAGCCCAACCACAGCAGGAGCTTGGACTACCACCAAGCCAACTGGAGAGGCCAACTTACTCCAAAACATTGGTCGTGTTCAAAGAGTTAATAGTAACAATGGCGTAATCAAAGTTGGTGGTGCCGGTCGGTCTAACGCGACTCCTAACCTGGATGACGGAAACATCTTCATTGGTGACGCTTCCAACCAATCAAGCACTTCTGGGTTCAACGCAGCCCTGACCGCTCAAGCAGGTATCGACGGTTCGGCAACTACCGCCACTCGTCTTACTCTAGACGACAACAACGCCACTTTTGACGGAACTATTGTCACCGGTGGTGTGTTACTTGATAACAACGGAACACTTTTCTTTGAGGAAGCTACTGCTAACGGAAGCAACTACATGGCTTTCCAGGCACCTGCTTCTGTCACAGCGGACACGACCTTCACGCTTCCTGACGGAGACGGTACGGCTGGCCAACGTCTGACAACCGACGGCGCAGGTACCCTGAGCTGGGTTTCCCCTGGTGCTGGTGCTCTGACAAATGGTAACATCTTTGTTGGTGATGCTGGTGGTCTTGCTGCTGATGTGTCGATGTCTGGTGACATCACCATCGATAACGCTGGCGCTACAACAATCGCCAACGATGCCGTTACCACCGTCAAAATCCTTGACGCCAACGTAACCGGCGCGAAGATTGAGTCTAACGTCGCCCTTGCTGGTTCACCAACCACTAC
>PIVW01000377.1 GCA_003353825.1 Chloroflexota bacterium | reverse complement strand
GGGTGGTCGGGTGGTCGGGTGGTCGGGTGGTCGGGTGGTCGGGTGGTTGTTAATTCTTGGATTCGAATTATGTGCACCTTGTCACCTTGCCACCTTGCCACCATGCAACCTTGTCACCCGTGTCACTGTACCAAGGGTTGTATTAGCTGGGTGGTCGCGGTTTTTGGTTGGTTTTTAGGTAGCGGATTAGTGCGTTGATGGTCTTTTTGCAATCATCTGCCATGTCATAGATTTTGCTGAATTCGGTGGGTTGGATGTATTTCTGGTCGAGTGCAATGTATAGCTCTGATTGAACTTCAGTGGCTGAACGACGTGACATGCGTAGGAAACGGATGAATTCGGTGTCGTATCCGGCATCAAAGCCCTCTGCAATGTTATGCATAACGGAACCTGCCGCGTCTCGAATTTGATCTCGCAGAGAGAAATCTCTGGCAAAAGCGCCCGTACCTGACACTCGATAGACTTCTTTTGCCAATTCCCGGGCCTTCTGCCAAGCCCGTATATCTTCAAATCTTTTTATCGTAGTCATTTTACACTCGCGCTACTGTGAAGACGGCCTTTTGTGCCAAACATTCAATGATATGAATCGAACAGACGAAACGACCAATCGACCATGCGACTATAAGACCAATTTGAAAAGACAGACTACCATATCAGATATCCAACGTGATAAAGAGAACAGACCATACGACCACGCGACTAACAGACCACGCGACCACGCGACTAGCCGCTAAAAATCCTCCGATAAGCTTCTGACGTTTGCAACAGTTCTTCATGGGCGCCGATGGCGGCAACGCGGCCGCTACGGAGCACGACTACGAAATCGGCCCAGCGGATTTGAGAGAGGCGGTGGGTGATGATGAGAGTGGTGCGGCCACTGGCGGCGGCGTAGATAGCGCGCTGAATTTGGTCCTCGGTGGCGCTGTCGATAGCGCTGGTAGAGTCGTCGAGAATAAGGATGGCCGGGTCGGTTAAAAAGGCCCGAGCCAGTGCCAGACGTTGGCGTTGGCCCCCTGACAGGGTGACTCCCCGCTCGCCGATCACGGTATCGTAGCCCTCTGTAAAACCCTTGATGAACTCGTGCGCCTGTGCCGCCTGCGCAGCTGCTTCGACATCGGCGCGGGTGGCATCGGGCTTACCGAAGGCGATGTTGTCGGCAATTGAACGCGAAAACAGGAAAATATCCTGTTCGATGATGGATATCTGGCGACGCAGATTTTCCAGGTTCCACTCTCGAACATCCAGCCCTTGTACCAGCACCTGTCCAGCATTGACATCGTAGGTGCGATTGACCAATTTTGCCAGAGAGGTCTTGCCCGAGCCGGTCTGGCCGACAATGGCAACGGTTTGGCCTGGTTTCACGGTGAAGGAGATCTCATGCAGTGCGGGATCCTCATCCTCGTAGGAGAACACCACCTGCCTGAACTCGATTTCTCCTGTGATGGGGCCGGCGTGGCCTTGCACATTTTGATCCAGATCTGTCTTACGATTGACGAGTTCGAGAATACGGCGAGAGGCTGAAAGCCCGGAAGATACCTGCGAGTAGGCAAACAAGGATACAAAAGTGGGAAAACCAAGTAGTTGTAGCAGCCCCATGTAAGCGACGATATCGCCGATAGCGATAAGGCCTTGCTGATAGAGAATCGTTGCCTGTAAAAAACCCAGTGCGCTGGCAAGTCCCAGCAGCAGCAGGGGGACAAATCGGGCCTCGACATCGCCCTGGCGTACAAAGGCATTGCGGAAATGACGTGCAGTTTCTGTAAACCGGGTGACTTCCCCCTCTTCTTGCGCCGCGCCCTTGACGGTCTCTACCCCATCCAAGGCCTCAGTCAGGCGCGAATTCATATCGCCGAACGTGTCCCGCACTCGCTGCGTAATCGGTTGCAACTCATGCAGATACTGGCCCAGCGCCAGCACAAAGAGGATGATATAGAGCGCCGGTGTGAGCGCCAGCCAGGGATTGTAGCGCAGGGAGAAAAACAACGGCATGACCAGAAACATGGCCGAACCGATCACGAGATTGACACCAGGATTGAACATCAGGTTGATCTCGCGCACATCGTTGGTGGCCCGAGCCATGGTGTCGCCCACGGGCTGCAGGCTGTGGAAAGTCATGCTCTTGCCCAGCAAACTCGTGTAGAGTTCGTTGCGGATATCGCGTTCAACCCGTTGTCCGATCAGTTCGGCGCTGAAGTTGCGCCCCAGTTGCAAGACACTGCGCAGGAGTTGTGAGGCCAGGATGAGCAAGGCCGAACGCAGCAGTACGGTGGTCACCGGTGGGTCGGCGAGAATGCCATCAAAGGCCTGGCCGATAAATATGGGGATGGTGGCGGCCAAAGCTGCATTGCTGAAAGCGCCGACAATCAGAACAATCCACAAGAACCAATGTTGGAGAGCATGGGATATCAGCCAGCGCACGGCGCCACGGCGGTCGGTTTTATAACGTTCGGGCAGGGTGAATTCGGCGGTGGGGGTCAGGGCAGACATTGGATAACAGTGGGGCGTTTGGAAGTATGGGCGAGTGGTCCAAAACATGAAGATTCGAGGACGGTCTTAGATGTCAACCATGTATTATATTCTAATCCTGGTATGGTAGTTCATGCGGTCGGAAATGGGAAGATTGGGTCTGGTTCTCCAAAAGATGTGTGGACCTCGTAAGTTTGCAACCGGTGTCTGCCATTGCTTCCACAAAGCTGCCGCAGTCTCCGTCGCGTCCATTCATCCCGCCGCTGCATATGCGTTTGGGCAGCCACCAGTGCAAAGAAAATTACCCAGCCGCGGATGACGGGATTCAACTTATCTCGAATCTCTTCAATGGTTCGTCCCTGGCTACGTCGGGTTAGCTGTCGTCTCTTGTACCTCTTTCTCTCTAGTCGGTCTGCCACGATGCGGATGCCTAAATCGCTTGCTCTTCAGTAAAAGCTGAATCCCAAAAACTGGCGTTCCACTGCCAGTCCCACTCAGGTAGCACTTGATAGACTTTCCAGAAGTCGTTGAATGATTGGCGTCGTCGATACTTATCAGGAATGCGAGGCCTCCTGCTCGAACTCGGTTTCGCTATCTAATCTATCGACCAAACTTTGTCGCTGTTGGCGCCATAAGCGCTAAACTTACGAGCGCGAGATGGAATCATGCAATCGGCAGGATTCGTCTTGTTGTCAGGAGCGATTGCTGGCCAAGTTGTGGCGCCAAAGAAGGCTGGCGCTGAATCCAAATAATAACTGGCAGGGAGCGTATGATTTTCAATGCTCGGATCCCACTGGACTGCCCCATTTTGGTAGTTGCCGTGCACCAACGTAGACTCAGCCATTGCGTTAATGTCGATATCGTTAATTGGTGATAATCCCAGAACATTCCCTATCAGATTCTGCTGATGAGAAGGCTCCCAAATCTGAATTCCCTCAGACTGGGTGCAGTTGCGAAAAAACGTGTTACCCGGCCCTGCAGCCCCCCATGCATCGGCGATATCCACTTCTTGCACCACATTTCCTTCAAAAAGGTTGTAGGAAGGGAAATGACCATGAATAGAGATATCAGGTGGCGTCCAACCTCCGGCATCTGCATAGGGCTCTCGAGAATAATTATAAGCGAAGACATTTCCACTTGCCCCAACCTGAACGACCATAGAGTACCGTAGAGATTGAAAAATGTTATTTTCTACAAGGCAATCGGTGGCGTGTTTTTCGAGATCCACGCCATAACCCTGCCCGCCAGTTCCATAGCCCTGGGCATGGTGGATGTAGCTATCACGTATCTCACATTTGTAGGTGCTGATTCCCATAACATGAGTATATGTTATATCTTCACTCTCTACCTCGCGCACTCAAACACGGGCAGCGTTGTAGATTAAGACCATCTGCCCCGGCCCTGCATCCTCTCGTTTAAGATGCATGCGTTCAATGCCGGCCTGTTCAATGACGCCAACGCGGCGAATAACTGGATACCGGCCGGCTTCATAGTTGTAGTGTAATGGCTCCGCCAGGGTGATGTCATTGTCGCTGACTGAGACGATTTCTACCATTTCCCCGACTGCATTCAACGCCCAGGGTTCATTCTCGATCAAGATATTGTTCTCCTCCTGAATTTCTGCTAAGTCTCCGGCATGAAAGGAGGAGGCGTCGACTAGAGTAAGTTTATTAGAATCTTTTTGATGACCTCCTACAACAGGTGCGAATGCTCCGTAATCCCAATCTTGGATTTTGACCGCATCCGCTCTGGCGCCGTTGAAATCAAAAACCAGGTGGGTCGCATCCATGCCCGCTCCGCGCAAAACAACTCCTGACCTCAGATCGATACTGGAATTGTAAGCAGTGGTGGAGGTAAATCGGTAAGTGCCTGCCGGTACCCACACAGCACCCCCACCGATAGCGGCTGCGGCGTTGATGGCATTTTGAAACGCGATTCGATTGTCGGTTTGGTTATCGGACACCGCGCCGAAATCGAGAACGTTATTGACAATTAGTAGTTCTGGGATTCCACCAAGAATCCCAGGTTTCCAGATCACCCGGCGACTTGGTGGGATGATCGTGCTTGATGCTGACCTTACGCCAGCAGTCAGAAGCAAAACTACAATCAAACTGGCTATAGCAAATAGCGGTCTGCAGTGAAGGCGGGAGTCCATATCAGTCTCCTATGACTCGATGATGCTAAAGTACGTACCCGACATAGGGAATGGGAATTTAATAACATACGGAACACTGCCATCAATGCAGGATAAAACCCCGTATGTTGTTCTGTCTAAAGGCGAATCCTTCCCCAGGCTGGACGGTGCGATTCACACTACGGTGATATCATAACGGATCCCCACTTACTCGCGCAATCAAAAATTAATAACAGCACATTTCTGCTTACGTTTGACAACAGGTAAACCGCTGCAATTTGTATGATTCAGAGAAAATGCTTATGCTACTAAACGTCCGTGGCCCTTTGCGGAGTCTTCATGTGATTCTTGAATCTCCGATACAGGTACGGAAGATACGGCCTGAAAATGCTGTGTTAATATTAATACCTTCGCCAATTTCGTTACGGCACCAAAACAGACAATTTGGTGGAGAGAAAGTGTCAAAAACTGATCGTTTTCAAGGCATTCATCCCTATTTTTGTTCGATATCTGCCCTGTTGTGGGGTGAATTTGGTCACGAGTCTGCCACAAAGAGCTTTCTTCAATTTTGGCGAAGGTATTGTAAATGGAACTTATATAGCCAATTCTCCACAAGTCCACTATGTTTTTCATCTGGAAAATGTAGATTGGGTGGGCGTTGGGTTGGATGCTGGTGGAATTCTTGCTGATGCCGTATCGTTTGGAGCTGGCGGTCGAGTAATCAACGGAATTCAGGTTGGAAAAGGAGCCAGGGTCGCTGGCCAGATGTTGGATTCGATGAGCTTGCTCCAGAGCGGTATGCCGCTGGCCGTTGATTTAGCAGAAGGCGACGCGATGCAAGCTCAAGGAGTCGACTTTGGATTAGCTTTGACGGGCGTTTACATCCCGATTCTCCCTGACGTCATTAGCCTCGGACGGGGGCTAAAACAGGGGCTCGAAATAATCGGGCCTTAAGGCAAATAGGATATGACAAAATGGATTTGATGACAATAGTTTTTCTGGTAGGAGGGATATTGATTTTGATCTGGAGTTTAAATCTATTTCGGAATCCAGAATCTTTATCTCCTGATTCTATGATGTACAAGTGGATCTACATGCAATGGACTTCGAGCGCGTGGCAAAAAGACAGCGACTTTGCAAATCCTGACTTGAGTTACGAGCAAATACGTCGTTATGCAATAATTGGCTTTGTCGTTAGTGGTGTTTTGATTTTGGTAGGTTTATGGGGGGTAGTAGATATGTTGTAGATCTATA
>PIVW01000376.1 GCA_003353825.1 Chloroflexota bacterium | reverse complement strand
ACTGGGTTTGCGATCAGTAAGCTTCATGCAACCACACCCACAGAGGGTATCATCCGTTCGTAATGGACCGTTTGCAAACCCAGGCGATTACCGGGTACGACGGTAGCGCCACCGATGTAGAACATCTGGCTGGAACCGCCGCCATCCAGATTAAGCGCCTGCACAGCGCCCATCTCCAGCATAAGATCGGTCAGGTCCACCAGCGTGGCCCCGGCGCTGTCTAGCTCAGGGTGTTTGATGCCCCACGTCTCTGCCCCCATCATGATTGCGACCAGCAGTTGTCCATTCCCATCGACGCCTATCCCCACGCGGCCGGCGCGGGTTTTATCGACATCGTCGGGGTATTCGGAGGGGACGACGCCCACCTGTATCGAACCATCTGCTGCAATTCGATCAACCCAGAAAGATTCCTCAGCAAGAGAGCTTTCGCCGAGTACGCTTCCGCCATTTTTTAGCAGGCGTGGCCCCGTCTGAATCGCCTGACGGAGGCCTTGATGTTCATCCTGCCGCCAGCGATATCCCAGTCGCCCCGTCTTAAGTGCTGCCTGCACATGGGGTGTCAGCGCCTCATGGTCGAAGGACAGAATCATGCCATTTTGGGGGATTTCCAGCCCGCCCCCTTGTTTGTAGCTGAGAACCTGGCGATCTACGATGGTGAATTCGTGGCGAGCGGCATCGGCCGGTGTGAAGCCAATGACCCGATTCTGGCCGGCAATGGCCCAGCGGCGACTATACAGCGTGACAGGGCCTGGCCGGTCAACCACGAAGGGCGAGATCAGGGGTTGCCTGGCAGGAGCGCTAGGCGCAAGAACCAGTTCAATGTCCTCCAAGTCAAACATACCGATATCCCATGAACCATCTTGTAGCTGATACAGGGTGCTGCGCCGATACAGGGGCGGACGTTGGATGACACCATCGCTGACAAACATGTTATAGGGTTGGCCCAAGCCGGAGTGATGGCTGATGAAATCATTGTGCTCGAGCAGAAAGTAGGTGGTATTGAAGACTGCCAGAGGACTCTCATACCACACGTACTCACGCACATAACCCAGTCGGTCAAGAGGGATGAGGTCTTGCAGAGGATGAACACCCGCAAGATCATCATATTCGGGCAAGGGTTGGCCCGGCCCCGCGTACAAGTGCAGGCGATTGTGAGATTGCAGGAAGTCCAAAATCGCATTGGCTCGTTGGCGCCACGATGTCTGGGTGGCAGGGATATCTGCCTGCCAGACACCTGCCTGGAAACGTAGCCAGCCCCTTGCCAGAAGTTGTCGCAGCGTGTAGGTGATAAGGGAATTGCTGCTGTAAATGACTTCTCCGTCGTCGGATTCATTGGAAATGCCGGGGAAGAGAAGGTGGGGCGGGCGATCCTCGTACAGGCGCTGCCACAGAACGATACGTGGTCGTTCTCGCCCATAACTCAATGACTTTACATAACGCAAGTGAGCGATGTTGTGTATTTTGGGTTCGGGATGGCGTTGGTCGATGTCGCGTAAGGTCAAACGATTGTGGTCGAAGCGCAGACAAACGAAGTCAGTGAAGCCGCCATCTGACCATCTGCGCCGGCCCTGCACCTTGTCGATCCCGGCAACCGTGATGTCGTGTTTCAAATCTGTATAATTTTTTGTGCCCATGCTATCATTTCATCCACTTTATGTTCTGTATCCGCCTCGGCGAAGATGCGCAATAAAGGTTCGGTGCCGGAGAAGCGCAATAATAGCCAGTTATCGTTCTCCAGATAGAATTTGGTACCATCTTGAGCTGAAATCCGTTCGATTTTGCAGCCGGCCAGATGCGTGGGGGTGGCTTCCGCCAGGTTGTGCGGTAGCATGACTTTCATGTCGGTCGTGGCCGGCAAGTTCACCTCTCGGCTAAACAGCTTTCCTATAATGCCATAAATGTGCGACAGCATGTCGGCGATGCTGTGCTCGGTGCGGGCCAGCATTTCGACGACCAATGCACAGGCGAAAATGCCATCTTTGCCCAGAATGTGGCCGCGTATGCTCAATCCGCCACTGCTTTCTCCGGCCAGCAGCACATCATGCGCTTTCATGCTTGCGGCGAGGTGCTTGAAACCGACCGGCACTTCATACGCCTGTTCGTGGAAATGCGCGGCCAGGCGATCTAGCAAATGGGTTGTGGCGAGATTGCGCGTAACGCCGCCCCGCTCCCCTCGTATTTCGTGGAGATAGTAATACAGTAGGAGCAACAGTTCGTTGGTAGAGATATAGACCCCACGATGGTCGACGATAGCGATGCGATCTGCATCTCCATCCATGGCCAGGCCCAGGTCGTAATTGCCCTCTCGCACCGATGTGATCAAATTGGTCAAGGCCTTGAGGTCAGGTGCGGGAGAACGCCCGCCAAAAAGAGGATCGTGGTGCTCGTGGATCGTGCTGACCCGGCAACGGGCTTCGGTGAGAATGGTCTGCAAAGTAACCTGTCCCACCCCAAACATGGGGTCCAGCAGAACCCGCAGGCCGGCCTCTCGGATCGCTTGCATATCGATCAGCGCTTCCACGGCATCGACGTAGATGTTGGTATAATCTACCTCGCGCACCATGCCGCTCTCTAGGGACGTTTCTATCTCGACCTTTATAACCTGAGCGATCTCCAGGGCGTTGGCCGCTGCTTCAAGCTCTCGTGTCTGCTCATCCAGGGGTAGAGAACCATCACTGGCGAAGACCTTCAGCCCATTCCACTGCGGCGGATTGTGACTGGCGGTGAAAACGAGGCCGTAAGCGAAATTCTGTTCTGCCGTGACATAGGTGATTAGCGGCGTGGGGGCATGTTCCATCAGCAATTGCACGGGGATGTTGTTGCCCGTAAACACTTCGGCGGCAGCTTGGGCGGCTACATCAGACAAAAAGCGGCGATCATAGCCGATGAGCACGCCATCCAGTTCGCGATCCTGCCGGGTGATGTCATTGGCAAGCGCCTGGCAGAGGCGACGCACATTGTCCAGCGTGAAACCTTCGCCGATGAGCGCTCGCCACCCACCCGTGCCAAAGCGGATGATGTTTTGTTCTTCGATGCGTCGTGGACGGAGCTGGCGTTTTTTGAGGATCAGCCCGGCCTCGGCCAAATTGTCGGAGGTATCGATGCCGAGGATTTCATCTTCGTCCAGAACCTGATAATTCGCTACCGAGCAGGGGTGATGGAGCAAGCGCTGCACGCATGCGGTGAAAGGGATGTCGCCTTCATGAAAGGCCGTAACCACCTTGCCTAACGCCCTCCACATCAGGTTTGCCTGTACGACATAGGCCCCCAGATTGAGTTCATGCCTTTGGGGGCCGTTCTCGATGGCCTTATCCACCTCAGCGATATCGATGATACAGCCGCTTTGATCGCGAACGATGCGGCCATATGGCAGGCCCGAAGCGGTGGCTGCAGTCAGTAGTGTCAGTGTGGCAGCTTTTTGCCGGTGTCTATTGATCAGGCCCTGGATGGATGAACGCCGGAATAGGGGGGTATCTCCATACAGAATCAGAAGATTCCCTTCGTAGCCCGCCAGTTGCTGCCGCGCTTGCCATACGGCATGGCCGGTGCCCAACTGTTTTTCCTGTTTCACATAGCAATAGGTTTCGCCCAAATGCTTCCGAATAGCATCATCTTCCGGCCCTATTACCAGATAGATATCCTCTGCTGGAACGACCCGACCGGCGCACTCCACTACATAATCGATGATGCAGCGTTCACCAAGGCGTTCCAACACCCACGGCGAACGCTCACTGCGCGTTTGTGAACCAGCAGCTAAAACCAACGCCTTCATGCTATTTGAGCCCTGTGGTGGCGATGCCTTGCACGATGTAGCGTTGTGCGAAAATGTAGACGATCAGCAGGGGAATAATAGAGACCACCGATCCCGCCAGAAGTAGATTCCATTGCGCCCCGAATTCGTTTTGGAATGTCGTGATACCGATAGTGACGGTGCGAAGCGAGGAATCGGAAATGTAGAGTACCGGACGTAAAAGATCATTCCAGTTTGTGATGAAGGCGATCAAGAAGAGGGTGGTCATCGCCGGCACAGAGAGCGGCAAAAATATATTCCAGTAGATGCGAAATGTGGAAGCGCCATCCAGCACGGCTGCTTCGACCAACTCGTCAGGAATGCTTGCGAAGAATTCGCGCAACATAAAGGTGCCCAATGTGCCCACAAGAAAGGAGGGGACGATGAGTGGCAGGTAGGTATCGAGCCAGTCGAGCCGGGCCATCAGCAGGAATTCTGGAATGATGATGGATTCTACCGGGATCATCGTCGTGGCGAGCAGGATGCCAAAGAGTAGATTACTGCCACGGAAGCGCATACGAGCAAAGGCGAATCCGGCCAGCGAAGCGGTGAATATCTGTCCGATGGCGGCCATGCCCGCCACAAAGGCGCTGTTGCCAGTGTAACGGAGGAAGTTATATCTGGTCAGGACCTGGATATAAGAGTCGAACATCTCTGGCTTGAAAATCAGATCAGGATACAATGTAGGCGGTAGTGAGAAAATGGCGCCACGTGATTTGAAAGTGGTGATCACCATCCATAAAAAGGGGAAGATCGTAGTCAGCGCGAAAAGTATGAGGATGCTGTAGGATAGCAATGCCCCAAGTCGGCGTGTGCGCATGTTCGTGAGTCCCATCGATGTGATCTCCTAAAGTGAATACTCGACCAGTCGATCTTTTAAACGGAAGGAGATGAGTGTCGTGGCTGCAACCAAAATCAGTAATAACATGGCAAGGGCAGAGGCGTATCCCATACGTCCATAGGTAAAGGCGTTGAGGTAGATGAGGTATGCCAGCGTGGTTGAGGCGAAGTTCGGCCCTCCGCCTGTCATGGCATAGGTCACGTCGAATGTCTTGAAGGCGTCGATGGCGGTGATGATAAAGACGAAGAAGATCACCGGAGACATCAGGGGCAGGGTAATGCGAAAGAATTGCGAACGGCGATTGGCGCCATCCATCACTGCCGCCTCATACAGGCTGGAGGGTATGCTTTGTAACCCGGCCAGGAAGATCAGCATCTGAAAGCCCGCGGTTTTCCAAATGGCCACGATCGCAAGCGCAAACAAAGCCCATTGCGCATCCGCCAACCAGGCAGGCGGGTCAGAAACACTGAAGACCGTCCTCAGTATATGGTTGAGGATACCGAAGCGCGTGGCGAAAATCCAGTTCCAAACCATGGCTACGGCCACCATCGCAGTGATGTAGGGCAAGAAGAAGAGTCCACGGAAAAAGGAAATGCCACGCAGCTTCTGGTTGACCAGGAGCGCCATGGCCATGGCTAAGAACATGGTGCCGGGCACAAAAAACAGGGCAAAAACGACGGTATTCTGGGTCACCTTCCAAAAAACTTCAGACTGAATTGCCTCTGCATAATTAGCCAAACCCACAAGTTCGGGCGGCGTCTGGATATTCCATTTGCTGAAACCAGCCAGCATGGCAGCAACCACCGGCCCGATGCGGAAGATCAGCAATCCCAGAATCATTGGTGTAAGAAAAAGATAGGGGGTGAGTCTTCTGTACCTCATATCACAAGAATCCATACAGGTGGGCCGGCGCCCCTGTCGGCTGTATCTCACCAGGCAGGGCGCCGGTAGTTGCTAGTTGGTAGTCAGCAATCAGCAATCAGTGAGCAGTATTCGGAAAGAATCTGTGACTGGACACTGATTGCTGATTAACGCACTCAGGGATAGTAGCGTTCGAGCACAGAGTTGGCATGATCGGCAGCATTGCCGAGGGCGGTGTCAAGGTCGCTGACTCCGTTGAATACATCGTCGAGCTGGCCCTGCAGACCGGCGCCATCGGTGTAGCCGCGCCATTCACCCCAACCGGGTGTAAAGGTGGTGGGTCCGGTGTTGTTGGCCCACTCCAGCAGGAA
>PIVW01000375.1 GCA_003353825.1 Chloroflexota bacterium | reverse complement strand
CACATTTTGTGCTTTAACTTGTCATCCCCTGCGTTCTCCAGCCTACATACAGACTACGAAGCTCTGTTAGACTGGTGGCATGATCTCACGTTTCTATCTCCCGACAATCCTCCTGGTCACCTCCCTGATCCTGGTGGCGTGCGGCAGTGACAGCGCACCCACAACGCCCCCGCAATCCACTGCAACAAGCGTCGTAGTGCCAACACAACCTCGCCCCGAAGGCGCCAACCCTAGAATCGAAGATGACAATTCCTACTACTTTAACTTCCTCGTTAACAGGGACGGGATTCTTCCTATCTACGAGCCTGTTTTCGTAACAGCTGCGGAATCACCCTTCCACGACGATGAACTCGTAATCGCCGTCAGCATCGATGGCGAATCAAAAGCGTATCCGATCTCGGTTTTGCGTGGTCGGGAGATGGTCAATGATGAATTGGGGGGGACACCGATCCTCGTCACCTGGTGACCGATTTGCTGCACCGGTTTCGTGCACGACCGAACGATTGATGGCAAAACCGAAGTATTCGGCAATGCCGGCGGTCTATTCATGAACGCCATGACCTGGTGGGATCACAGCACTAACTCCATCTGGTCTCAGCCCTGGGGTAGGACCATCCGTGGTGAACTCAAAGGCACCGAGCTGTTCTTGCTACCCTCGCAACTGACAACCTGGGGCCAGTGGAAACAACAGCATCCCGAATCTCTGGCGATGACCAATGGCATCGGTGGCTTTGACCCGCTCTTTCGGCCCGACTTCAAACAGAATTTCGTGATCGGGTTGGTTATCGAAGGCAAGGCCAAAGCCTACGGGTCTCCCTATGTATTGCAGGCCGGGGTAATCAACGACATGCTGGATGATTTGCCGGTTTTGGTATGGGCTGAAGAGAAAAACTACCACGCCTATCTCAGGCAAGTGGGCGATCAGGTGTTGACTTTTAGGTGGGATGGGGAAAACCTTGTCGATCAGGAAACGGGGTCGGTTTGGGATGTGGCGAGAGGGCAGGCGTTGTCGGGTGAATACGAGGGCCAGATCCTACATCAGGTTCCGAGTCTCAGTTCGTACGATTGGGTATGGCTGGACTTTTATCCAGATTCGACCATTCACGCGCCTCAGTAACTCTACACCTGAAAGATAGTGGTTTAGGTTAAGCTCACAGATTCACGAGTATGGCTGCTTGGCGTTAACGTTGGCTTGATTGCTACCTGGGGTTGATTCGCTCCAATTCTTTCGCTTCGATCACCCAACTGAAAAACACCCTTGACAGCTCAGCATGATTCTGCTACCGTGGTACCGTTACCATATCTTTTCGACTTGTAATCATACGGTCAAGTTCTGATTCATGCCCACCATCCGAGATGTTGCCCGAGAAGCAGGTGTTGCCCCCATCACCGTCTCACGCGTGATCAACAGCTCAGGATATGTTAGCCAAGATAAGCAAGAGCGAGTAGAGGCGGCGGTTGCGGCATTAGGGTATGTCCCAAATGCCCTGGCGCGTAGCTTGCGATCTCGCCGCACCGACACCTTGGCCCTCATTCTCACCGACATCACAAACCCCTTCTGGACAACGGTCGCGCGTGGTGTTGAAGATGCAGCCAGCGCTGCCGGATTGAATGTTATTTTTTGTAATACCGATGAATCTGAAGAAGAACAAAATCGGTACCTGGAGGTATTACTGCAGAAGCAAGTCGACGGCATTCTCTTGGCCCCCGTGCAGAGTTCGCCGGAACATATCGAATCAATACAAAATCGGGATGTCTCAATCGTCATCCTCGACCGTCGAATTCATGGTGCAGATGTCGATACGGTTATTTGTGATTCGGTCGGTGGGGCCTTCGCTCTGGTCAGCCTGTTGATTTCACTGGGGCACAAACGAATCGCTATTTTGAATGGCCCTAGAGATGTGTCCACGGCAGAAGATCGCCTTGCCGGCTATCTACAAGCCTTGCAGGATGCCGCCATCGAGCCTGATGAAACTATGATGTTCTGTGGTAAGTACGAACTGGCCAGTGGCTACAACATGGCTCGGCAAGCACTGTCGGTAACCCCAGCGCCGACCGCTCTTTTTGCAGCCAACAATTTCATTGCCATTGGCGCCATGCGGGCCATTCGTGATGCCGGATTGGCTATTCCTGACGATGTAGCCCTGGTAGGATTCGACGATCTCCCGGAAGCCCTGGTGATCGACCCCATCCTCACCGCGGCCGCCCAGCCCGCTTACAATATGGGATGTCAGGCCACAGAACTGCTTTTATCACGATTATCAGGTGATGCTCCTCAGGCAATGCAGGAAATCATCCTGCCCGTCGAAATCATTGTACGCCGCTCCAGCGGTCCGGTGCTGAGCGCGAAGAAAATCGTTGATCCACAGAGCTGACTTAGTTGGCGCCAACCCTCTGAAGCCACCTTGCTTTTTCAAATAACGTCTTTTTAGCTCACGCCGGGTGCAACGCACTGAGCACCCAGCAGACCATGCTCTTAGCCACAAAACGAGCTGAATCGGCTATACCTCAGTGCGTTGCACCCAAATGGTAAACAGTTAGAAAAAAATCTCGACTCAAATAGGAACTGTCAAACATGGCCCTCAACAATCCCACTGCAGCCAGTATGAGAAACAAAGATGACTTGATCGTCATCGCCGGGGCCGGCGGATTCATTGCCGGAGCTCTGACAAAATACTTTGCCGATCAGGGCTTTACCAATATCCGCGCTGTTGATAAGAAGCCTCTTTATAAATGGTACCAGCGGGTGTCCGGCGTCGAAAGTCTCTGTCTCGACCTGGAATATCGTAACAACTGCCATCGTGCTGTCGAAGGCGCTGTCGAAGTTTACAACCTGGCGGCCGATATGGGTGGTATGGGGTTCATCGAGAACTTCCGGGTCGAATGTCTGCGCAGCATCCTCATCAACACACATTTGCTACAAGCCTCTTACGAGGCAGGCGTCGACCGCTATTTCTTCTCCTCCTCGGCCTGCGCCTATAATATCGATCTGCAACAGGACCCCAATGTGCGGGCGCTCAAAGAAACTGATGCCTATCCCGCCAATGCCGAGCGAGGCTATGGTTGGGAGAAACTGATGTCTGAGATCTTCTGCCAAGAGTATTGGGCTGAGCGCAAAATGAAGACTTTCATCGCCCGATTCCACAATGTCTACGGCCCCTACGGCAGTTGGGATGGTGGGCGTGAAAAAGCCCCAGCAGCACTCACGCGCAAGGTAATCGAAGCCCAAGAAAGTGGTGTAATGGAGATCGATATCTGGGGTGACGGTGTGCAGACCCGCAGTTTCATGTTCATCGACGACTGTACTAAGGGCATAGACATGATCAGCCACTGCGATGAGTTGATCGCCACACCCATCAATCTCGGATCCAGCGAACTGATTTCTATCAACGACTTGGTGAGCATGGTCGAAGATATCGCCGGCGTCGAGTTGGAGCGAGAATACAGGCTGGATGCTCCCCGAGGTGTGGCCGGACGCAACAGCGATAACACCTTCATCAAGCAAGTGTTGGGCTGGGAGCCTGACCTGCCCCTGCGCGATGGTATGGAACAAACGTACAACTGGATCAAACAACAATACGCCGATCGAGCAGCCGGTTTGCCCACGCCCGCCGCTGATGAGAAGTAGTTGAAGATTGAAGATTAGCGATTGGAGATTGGAGATTGGAGATCGGAGATTGAGTTCGTACAAGATATCCGATCTCCGACCCCTGACACCTGACACCTGACACCTGACACCTGACACCTGCCCCCTGATGGATCAACCCACACAAACCATTACAGACATCATAGGCCCTTTCCCCTATCGTATGGCCTTTGCGGGTGGCTGGATCGACCAACCCCTTCTCTCCCAGCATAATCCGTCGCCCCCTGGCTCGATGGTTGTGGTGGCCATAGAGGCGACTTGCCGTTTCATGGACCGTTGCGGTATGGGCACCAGTACCCGCAAGATCGCAACAAAACTATGGCCGCATGGTTTACCCGCAGGCGATCCTGCTATGCTGGTGCGCGAACTCTACGAGGCTGAAAACAAAGATCTGGCAGAGCCCTCCGGTGCTCAGGATATGGCAGGCCTGATCTATCCTGGCATCAATCGCCTGGATTTCGATTTTGAACACGAAGGAGGCTACTTCCCCGTTCACGTCGAATCTTGCAATAGCCCGGAGGTAGCACGATGGTTACAGCAGCTGATCTACATCGTTCCCATCGCTCAGCGTCCGCCAGGATACAATCCTTTGGGAATAAAGAACCTGGATCCGGCCTGGATTGCACGACTGGGGCAAACGGGCAATGATTGCTACAACGCCATCGTCCACATGGATGCTGCTGCTCTGGGCCAATCAATGAACGAATGCATGACATGCTGGGAGACCATTCTTCCCCACACCGTACAACACCAGACCCTCTCGGTGGACCTCATGGGTATTCTTGGCTATTATCAGTCCCGCTACCCCGGCGCCATGTATTCCGGTTGCGGTGGTGGCTACATTTATGTGGTCGCCAATGAGCCTGTGCCCGGTGGCTTTCAGGTCAATGTTCGGGCCGAGCCGTAAAGGAAGCGAACTGTGAAACAAGTTCCTATGAAACAAGTCATCGTAACTGGCAGTTTTGATGATATCAGATCGCACCACATGCGCTTTTTACAAGAGGCCTCCAGTATCGGCCTTGTTCACGTCCTTCTCTGGTCAGATGAGGTCGTGAGGACCCGCACTGGGCAACCGCCCAAATTCCAGGCTCCAGAACGCTTGTACCTGCTCGAGTCCATCCGTTATGTCGACCAAGTGACGTTGATCTCGAACCACATCGATGCCAACATCCTTGCCGCTCTCGATGCTCCCAAACCCGACATATGGGTAGTTCCTGAGAAGGATGACAGTAGCAGTAAACGGGTGTTTTGTTCAGCTAACGACATCGACTTCGTGATGCTAACCGATCACGATCTGGCCGGGTTCTCAACTGCACAGGTGAACGGAGAAGAATCTGGCAACAAGAAAGTAATCGTCACCGGGTGCTATGACTGGTTTCATTCGGGACACGTCCGCTTCTTTGAAGAAACATCCGAACTGGGCGATCTTTATGTGGTCGCCGGCAGCGATGCCAACGTGCGCTTGTTGAAAGGCGAGGGGCACCCCTTCTTTCCCGAGGAGGAGCGTCGCTACATGGTACAATCCATCCGTTTTGTCAAACGGGCTTTGATCTCCAGCGGCAGCGGCTGGATGGATGCCGGGCCTGAGATCGCAGTCATTCAACCCGATATCTATGCTGTAAACGAAGATGGCGATGTGCCCGAAAAACGGGCATTTTGTGAAAGCGATGGTATCGAATACGTTGTCCTCAAACGCCTGCCCAAAGAGGGCCTCACCCCACGTGAAAGCACTGATTTACGAGGTTTTTGAATGTATTACGCACTGATTATGGCCGGTGGCATTGGAACCAGACTCTGGCCCTTAAGCCGGCTGATGCGCCCCAAACAAGCCCTGACATTGGTCGGAAACAGCACGATGATGGAGCATGCGGTCGACCGCATCGTGGCGCTTTTTGGCTCGCAGCAGATTTACGTCGTCACTCGGGCCGAACATGTGCCCATTCTTGCCGAGCAAGCGCCTGAACTGCCTGCTGAGAACTTTATTGTGGAGCCAGAGGGCCGGGGGACAGCACCCGCCATCGGCCTGGGGGCTATTCATCTGTACGAACACGACCCCACCGCTGTGATGGCAGTATTAACAGCCGACCACTACATCGCTAAAACCGCGCACTTTCGCCAGGCCCTTGCTGCTGCAGCTCAAGTGGCGAAAGAGGGCCATCTGGTCACACTCGGTATCACGCCCTCCTCGCCAGTAACAGGTTATGGTTATATCCAGCAAGGCGCCCCTCTC
>PIVW01000374.1 GCA_003353825.1 Chloroflexota bacterium | reverse complement strand
CAAGCGCATGTTGCACATCGGCTGAGGAATGAACTTCCCCAGTATCAGTCATTTTCGCGGTTGAAACCCCGTCATTCAGGGATGTCGGCTCCGAAAAAGGCGTGGGCCATTTGAGCAAATTGTATCTGACCAATACAGTTTCTCCGCAAAATGTGCGTTGTGTACGTAAATTGTCCGAATCGAGAGGGCTCAGCTTTGGTCTCGTGTAGACCGGAAGCAGGCTCACAGCCTCTTCTCACATTTTTCACTATTTTTATAGTGTAATTTGACAGAATCGAACAGGCCTGCTAAACTGCATTCCGGTCAGACCTCCACACTCACAGTGATTCTACTATCTTCTTATGGCTACCACCTTATTACGACTCGATGATTCGCCGCGTGGGCAGATCATAAAACTTATGCAGAGGCATGGCGCTCTCAGCATCAAAGATCTGCGAAACGAACTGGGCGTCAGTGATACGGCCGTGCGCCAGCAGCTTAGTTATCTATTGGCGGATGGATATATTCGCTCGACGACATCGGAACGAAGTGGCCCCGGTCGCCCGAGCCATCTTTATGAGCTTAGCGAGGATGCTCGCAATCTGTTTGCTTGTTACTGCGAGGACCTGGCACTTAACCTCTATAACGAACTCATGGCGGATCAAGGTCCAGTGGTTGTGGGGCAATTGTTAGATCGTGTAGGCCAACGTATGGCCAGGCAATACCGGCACCAGATCAAAGGTCTGGCTTTGCGTGAGCGCGTCCGCTCTTTCTCGCAGGTTCTGGATGAAAAAGGCATTATGTCAGACGTCTCACAAAATGCCGATCTCATCATTCTTAACGAGTATAATTGCCCATACCACAAGATCGCTGCTAGCCATCGCGAGATATGTGAGATGGAACAAGATATGATGTCGCAGGTTCTCAATGCAGATGTCGAACTCACAGATTGTATGATGGACGGCAGCAACAACTGTGCCTTTACAGTGCGTCCCAAAGAAGA
This sequence comes from Chloroflexota bacterium, assembly GCA_003353825.1. The sequence goes on along the minus strand of PIVW01000374.1, from coordinate 4,911 downwards.
GATTAGAATAATGGGGATCAGTTAGTGTCTGCAACAAGGGCAGACGCCGATCTTTATCGACCTAAATGTAGCAAAGAACACAGAAACCAGTTTCCTTAATCAGAGGAGCCCTAAATTTTATTATGACCGCAGTTCTAGAAGTTAGAGACCTTCACGTCCAAGTTGAAGACACCGAAATCTTGAAGGGCGTATCTCTCATCTTGCGTCAGGGCGAAGTCCACGCTCTCATGGGGCCAAATGGCTCAGGTAAGAGCACCATGGCCTACGCTGTCGCCGGACATCCCCATTACCAGGTGACAGGTGGAGACATTCTGTTCAATGGCGAGAGCATGTTAGGGCTCGATCCAGATGAGCGCGCCAAGTTGGGCATTTTCCTCGCCTTCCAATACCCTGTCGCCATCCCCGGCGTCAGTTTTGCCAATTTCCTACGCGCGGCCGTCAGCAATGTGCGTGGGTACAAAAACCGTGCTAGAGAGGTAGCAGCGCGGGATGGGCAAAGCAAGGTAATCGGCTCTGAATTAATGCCGATGCGCGAGTTCCGCACTGAATTACTTACCAAAATGGATAGGTTCAATGTCGATAGATCCTTCGCCCGCCGTTACCTGAACGATGGATTCAGCGGTGGTGAGAAAAAGCGTGGTGAAGTTTTACAGATGGCCATGCTCGAACCCAAGATCGCCATTCTGGATGAGAGTGACTCCGGCCTAGACATCGACGCTCTGCGCATCGTGTCTGATGGCATCAACAAGCTGGTTGCCGACGGCATGGGCGCCCTGTTGATCACACATTATCAGCGCATTCTGAACTACGTGAAGCCGGACAAGGTCAGCGTTTTTTATGATGGTCGAATTGTACTTACCGGTGGCCCTGAAGTTGCCCATATGCTAGAAGAAAAGGGGTACAGCTGGGTCGAAAAAGAAGTGGCAGAGAAGGTGGTTGCATAAGGGAGTGGAGCACAGAGGACTGCCAGTCCTCAAGTGTCTAACTCTTTCAACTTTATTCCTGAAACAACACTCGATAAAGAGGCAAACTTATGGCAACTGAACTTGATCGCCAGGCCCTAATAGGCGTTAAAGATGATTATGAATTTGGATGGAGTCAGCCCGAAGACTATACATTCAAAGCCCGCAAAGGGCTCGATCACGATATCGTCGACCAGATCTCGGATATGAAAGGTGAACCGGACTGGATGCGAGAATTCCGCCACAAATCATTGGACATCTACCTGTCGAAACCTGTCCCTACCTGGGGTGCGGATCTCAGCGATATTGATTATGACGACATCTATTATTACGTTAAGCCCACTCAAGATTCGGGCGAATCTTGGGATGACGTACCCGACGATATCAAGAACACATTTGAAAAACTTGGCATCCCCGAAGCGGAACGTAAGTTCCTGGCCGGCGTCGGCGCCCAGTACGAATCGGAGATGGTCTACCACTCCTTGAAAGAGGAATGGGAGAAGCTGGGGGTTATCTTCGTAAGCATCGAAGATGGCTTGAAGCACCACGAGGAGCTGTTCAAAGAGTACTTCGCTACCATCATCCCTCCCACAGACAATAAATATGCAGCGCTAAACAGCGCCGTTTGGTCAGGTGGGTCTTTCATCTACGTACCCCCCGGCGTCGTGCTGGATATTCCTCTGCAGGCCTATTTCCGCATCAACGCAGAAGCTCTTGGCCAGTTCGAGCGCACCATAATCATTGTGGATGAAGGCGCCGGCCTCCACTATATCGAGGGCTGCACCGCTCCCACCTACGCCCGAGACAGTTTGCACAGCGGTGTGATCGAAATCGTCGTCAAGAAAAATGCCCGGTGCCGTTACACGACCATTCAGAACTGGTCCAATAATGTCTATAACCTGGTCACACAACGGGCGCTGGCTTACGAAGGTGCGACCATGGAATGGGTAGACAGCAATCTTGGCTCGAAAATCACCATGAAGTATCCCGCCGTCTTTATGCTCGGCGCGGGCGCTCATGCCGAAATCCTCTCCGTTGCCTTCGCGGGCAAGGGCCAGCATCTGGATGCCGGGGGCAAAGTCGTGCACGCGGCGCCCAACACCTCATCTAAGATCATCTCCAAATCGATCAGTAAAGATGGTGGGCGCTCTTCATACCGTGGCCTGCTCAAGGTCGGCAAAGGTGCGACCAACTCCAAATCGCAGGTCGTTTGTGACGCACTGTTGCTCGATCCTGAATCACGCTCTGATACCTACCCCTACATCGAGATCGCCGAAGATGATGTCGAAGTCGGACACGAAGCATCGGTTAGCAAAATCGGCGAAGAACAGCTCTTCTACCTGAAAAGCCGAGGAATCAGCGAAGATGAGGCCGCCAGCATGATCGTCGGTGGCTTTATCGAGCCACTGGTCAAAGAGTTACCAATGGAATATGCAGTTGAATTGAATCGCTTGATCCAGCTTCAGATGGAAGGAAGCATAGGGTAGGAGAACGAACGTGACCGTAAAAGAACTAACAGTAGACAGCTTATCGGCCGCTGCCGCACAGGCGACCGGCGATCGTTTTAATGAACCGGAATGGCTACGTCAGGCCCGCCAAAATGCCTGGCGCACTTATGAATCAACACCGTGGCCTAGCGGTAAAGAAGAAACCTGGCGTCGCACCCGTCTCAGCGGATTCGATGTGGATAACTTCTCATTGGTGATTGAACCCACCCAGCAGTATGGCTCGCGCGCTGAACTTCCCGACGACTTGGCCGCCACACTCGATAAAATCGATAGTGCCGGCGCTCTAATTTTCCTGGACGGCAGCCTGATATATGCTGAACTCGATGCTGAACTGGCGGCAAAGGGCGTGGTGTTCAGCGATCTGCGGTCGTCTTTGACAACACAGGCCGAGTTAGTGCGGGCGCATCTTGGTGGATTGGTACCGGCCGCTGAAAACATATTCGCTGCCCTCCACTATGCCTTGTGGCAGAATGGCACCTTCCTATATGTCCCTAAGAATCTGACTGTCGAAAAACCCCTTCAAGTCATCATTAGCTTAAGCGAGGGAACGGCGACATTTCACCACAGCATACTCATCGGCGATGAAAACAGTGAACTGACTGTCGTCGAAGATTATGTGGGCGCAGCCAACGGCATGAGCGACAGCGTCGCCGAAGTCTACCCGCAAGCCGCGGCCCGGCTGCATTACCTGCGCCTGCAAAACCTGGATCCCAGTGCCTGGAATTTCGCTACCGTGCGCTCCTCGGCCCAGAAGGACGCACTCTATCGCCACTTGCAGGCATCCTGGGGTAGCCGTCTGAGCAAAGTCTGGATCGATCTCAACATGGAAGGACCAGGCAGTCATGGCGAATTACTTGGGCTCTATTTCCCGCAAGGCCGCCAGCATATCGATCATCACACCAACCAAAATCACAAGCGGGAACGTGCTACCAGTGATCTCCTCTTCAAGGGCGCGCTGGATGATAGGACCCGCTCCGTTTATCAAGGCATTATCAGAGTCTGGCCCGATGCTCAAAAAACGGATGCTTATCAAAAAAACGATAACCTCATTCTCAGTTCGGGTGCTCGAGCAGACTCTATCCCCGGTCTGGAGATCGAAGCCGACGATGTCAGATGCACGCATGGTGCTACCAGCGCCAAGGTCCAGGACGAGTATTTGTTCTATCTTATGGCCCGTGGCCTCGGTCGCAGAACGGCTAAACGGATGATCGTTTCAGGCTTTTTCGAAGAAGTGCTCAACCGAGTACCGGTTGCCGGTGTCCGTGAAAAACTGGTCGCTGAGATCGCCAGACGAGTTGGGCTGGAATGACCGGAGATTGAAGATTCAAGATTGGCTCACATCAATCATCAATCTTCAATCATTAGTCTTTGATTCTCCAACAGTTAAGAAAGCCCGGCGTCACATGGCATTCGGGCTTTCTTGTTCATCTGGAGACTACGATACCATGAGCGCAATCACCATACCCGAAACGACTCTATCGATGCCCACCGTTAGCGACATTCGCGCTGATTTCCCCATTCTAGATATCGAAGTCCATGGCCATCCTCTGGTTTATCTGGACAGCACCGCCAGTTCCCAAAAACCGGTACAAGTCATCGAGGCGATGGATAAATACTACCGCCGCATGCATGCCAATGTGCACCGGGGCGTTCATACCCTCAGTGAAGAAGCGACGGCAGCTTATGAAAATGCGCGCTTGCGCATCTCTCGCTTCATCAATGCCGCCAGCCCCAAAGAGCTGATCTTCACACGTAATGCCACCGAGAGTCTTAATCTGGTGGCGTATAGCTGGGGTAGAGCTAACCTTGGCCCGGGTGATGAGGTGCTGATCACAGAGATGGAGCATCACTCGAACATCGTGCCCTGGCAGATTATCTGCGAGCAAACGGGCGCGACGTTGCAATTTGTGCCGATTACCCCCAAGGGCGAATTAGATGACGAGGCGCTGGATACGCTGCTGACCGAACGTACCAAACTCTTCGCCTTTACCGCCATGTCCAATGTATTGGGCACGATCAACCCTGTAAAACAATTGGTAGAGAGAGCACGTGCGGTGGGTGCTATCACTGTGGTCGATGGCGCACAGAGCGTACCCCATCTCGCAACCGACGTTCAGGATCTCGATGTCGATTTTCTGGCATTCTCGGCCCATAAGATGTTAGGTCCGACCGGTATTGGCGCCCTCTACGGCAAGCGAGCGCTGTTGCAAGCCATGCCCCCCTTTATGGGTGGTGGCGATATGATCCGTGAGGTAAAAATGGAGGGTAGCCGCTGGAACGATTTGCCCTACAAGTTCGAGGCCGGCACGCCCGCCATTGCCGAAGCCATTGGTTTTGGTGTGGCTGTCGATTACCTGGAGGATCTCGGTATGGATTGGGTGTCGAGTTATGAGCATGAGATCAGCGATTATGCTTGGGATCGGCTGCACGAGGTCGAGGGA
>PIVW01000965.1 GCA_003353825.1 Chloroflexota bacterium | reverse complement strand
GGGGTTGGATTGCTTTCGGAGTTGTACATGCCGCCGCCGTCATCGCCTGCCGAATTAGCCATGAAGGTGACGTTTGTGAGGGTTGGGCTGCTATCGGAGTTGTACATGCCGCCGCCGTCATAGTCTGCCGAATTAGCCGTGAAGGTGATGTTTGTGAGGGTTGGATTGCTCTCATCGTAGTTGAACATGCCGCCGCCGTGGCCTGCCAAATTAGCCGTGAAGGTGACGTTTGTGAGGGTTGGATTGCTATTATCGTCGTTGTACATGCCGCCGCCGCGTGAGCCTGCCGAATTAGCCGTGAAGGTGACGTTTGTGAGGGTTGGATTGCTATTATCGTCGTTGTACATGCCGCCGCCGTCGGAACTTTGTTCCCATGGCTCGCCCTTAGCCGCCCCGGCCGTGATGAAGAATCCATCCAATATCGTCGTTTCGCCAACACCATTTGTCATGAGCACATGATAGGCATTCTCCCCCAGAATATTGGCCGTATCGGTCACCACCCCCCGCTCATCCACCACATCATTGCCATCAATATCCCCACTCAGCACCGTTGCATACACTTCCCAATCCCGAGCACTCATATCTCCCTCCGACCCAGGAATACCGGCGAAACCACCGTATAAAGCGACACCATTGACGAGAGCGAAGGTGGCACTACGGGGGGCATCTTCGTCTTTACGCTTGCTGGGCGTATACACCCCCCGCGCCACCCAGATATGATCACCCTCCTGCACGACATCAAGGGCCAATTGCAAGCTGATAAATGCATCACTCCAGGAGGAGCCGTCGTTAGCGCCGGCGGTTTTGGCAGCATCTACATAGTAGATAGTGCTCTGATCGGGGATTGTACGAAGGTTGGGTTGAGCACTGACGCCTGAGGACAGTAGCAACGGAAGGAGAAGCACCAGTGATATCAATACAATGAGACCGGCAGGCAAGTGAGCAAAGCGTCGTGGGGAAGAGGTTGTGGTTTTAGCAGTCATGATCCGACTCCGTGAAGGTGTATGAGCGAAAAGGGATGTTTTGACAGAGAAAGGCAGGGCGAAATCACATGCCAATTTAACGCATAATCGATGGCATCCAAAGTGATTGGTTTAACTCTATGTACTCATAGGCGCCCATATCGACAGAACCACCGACAATGCGGGGAAAGCCCTGCAGATCGTAGGGGATAGGTTCGTCGGTATCGCCATCGCCGTCGAGGTCTGAAGAATCAGATGGCAGCCAGTCGTTATTACCGGCGTCAATAGCAGGAAAACCGGCCTGCAATCGCAGATCTCCGTAGTCGTTGTCTTCCAGTGTGCTCCAGTCGCCGTCTCCAGAATCGGGCAGACGAACAAAGCGCGGATCGGTATCGAGCATGGCTCCATCACAGGTGACATTCTCCGGACAACCACCTTGCACCAGGCTGTCGGATATCGTTACTTGACTAGTACCTACAACATACAGAACAGACCCGA
>PIVW01000373.1 GCA_003353825.1 Chloroflexota bacterium | reverse complement strand
TTCAAAGTTCCTCCTCCGCAGTGGCAGCCCCACACACAACGTGGGCGGCCATCACTGGAGGCTTTACGCCTCATTCAACGATGGTGTCCAACTCCCAGTTGAAGTGCAGTCCTACCGCTTCTTCCTCCAGCCGCATTAATCTGTGTTTACGAAAAGCCAACTCCGTTGCTTTGCGATGCATATCCGTTTCAAGCCAGGCACGTGAGCGGCTTTTTCCCCTGAGCATAGCCTGAACCCTCCCAAACCGTTGAGCCCTTTCTTGCACAAGTATGTAGTGTTCTTGGCTGAGTGTATACGGCACCTCATCTGCTAAGTGGGCTCTTATCCAGTAGTTCTCTTGCTTCTGCGCCAGCCCGATTATGGCAATGAGGGTAAAAATCCCTCCCCAACTCAGCAATAGACTTAGCACCATCATCGCTGGATAATCACTTGCCAGATATGTCGTCACGTTGTGCAACATATGTACAAATATGGCCAGAACAAGTCCGCCTACCGGCACAAACCAGGTCTGCCAACCCTTTTTGCGTAGGGCGACGTAACCGAAAGCCGCCCCTGTAATCGCCGTATAGAATGAATGATTCAGCCCAAATACAATCGATCGTACCAATGCAAGTGTTAGCCATTCGTCGAGAGCGTCGGTCGCAATGAAATAGAAGAAGTTTTCGCTCATCGCAAATCCAGCCCCAACAAGGGCCCCATAGACAATGCCATCCAACACGCCATCTATCTCAGATCGAAAGAACAGGAAGAGACCTGCTAGCGCCAGACCTTTAGCCAGTTCCTCGACCACGGGTGATATCAAAAACAGTTGTGCCATACTGCCAGAGATACCCTGTGCAAAGAGTTCGAAGGGTTCCTGCAAGGCCAGTTCCGCCACGATCGACAGCAATATGGCAGGTATTGCGCCCCACCCAAATGCAATCAGCAGTAGCCAACCCGGCTCGCGCTCATAGCGATCGCACCACCAGATCAGATAAATATAGATAATGGTCGGGATAATTGCGGCTATGAGCGGGAACAGCAGTTGCTGAAACATGTGTTAATGCACAAGCATCAAAGGTAGCCACATAGGTACGCTAACAACTCGATAGACAACCTCAATATCTGCAATATAGAGGTTGCCGTCTGGCCCAGAGGCAACATCGATGAGGCACTCAGCCGGCGAAAGGTCGAGTTCTTCCTCGGCGATGATGACGTCTCGTGCTGCATTCAATTGCAGTCTGCGCAATACCGGCGTATTCCAGTCGCACATAAAGAGGCTGTTCTGCCACTGTGAACCGATATGTCCATTATAGGCCGAGATGCCGGTTGGACCTATGGTTTTGTCCCACAGCCAGGCAGGCGCCCTATACTCAGAACCAGGATCGAGACATGTGAAGTAGTTGGTACTGCTATGTGGCCAGCCATAATGCGCTCCGGACACAATAAGATTTACCTCATCAGCACAGCCTGGACCATTGTCCGACGACCAGATTCGTCCTGTGGCGGGATCGGTAGTCAGTCCAAAGGGATTGCGCTGTCCTTTTGCCCATATGCGATCATCGTTTGGGCCGTCGCCATCGTAGAAGGGGTTATCGAGCAGGGCCTCGCCTGTTTCTCGATTCACTCGCAAAATCGAACCCTGAGGGTTACCGAGATCATCAACCAAATCACCTCGACAATTGTCACCCATTCCCATCAGCAAGGCGCCCTTGTGATCGAATGTGATATGCCCGCCATTGTGTTCTGTACAGGGGTTGTCAGGATCCTCCTCGTTGTAGGGCAAGGGTATGTCCATCAGTGTAGAAATATCGCTGATCACACCTTGTTCCCAACGGAATCGAATGAGCATGTTCGACCAGGAAATGCGGTCAAGATAGTGCACATAGAGGTAGGGTGCAGAAGGGTAGTCGGGATCCAACGCAATACCTAGAACAGCACCAACCTCATTCTCCTGACTGCCAGGAATTGCAATAGACCCCAAAAGGCTACCTGTTGGATCGTAGATATTGATTCTTTTGGTATTGTTTTCCGCCAAATACAGGTCACCATCTGCTGCGATCGCTATGGCCGTCACGAATTGCATACCGGTAACAAATGGCTCAACCGTCACATGATCCGGTGGCGGATCGGCAGAGGCGCTAGCGGCGCCAAAACTTGCCAGCACAGTCAAAAATGCAAAGAGATATCTAGCGATCCTGGAAATTATGACGTGGCTCATTATCCTTGACTCTCAAAATGATTGTTGGGCAGATACATAATAGTTGGCATGGTTCAGAATCAGCGTCTCAGATCTTTACAAATTGATGTTCTGAAGACTGAAGACTGATCTTTTGTTCTGTTCGCAATTGCAAACTTGAATTTGTAAAGATGCAAACTCGGCAGCATGAACCATGCCCAATAGTTGATTAAACGATGATAACCATGGGGTTACAGTACTGTCAACTCTTGCGACCTGCCACTGAATGGCGGGTCATCGAGTGGCTCGATACATTTAATGTAGATAGAAAAAGGCCCGCCACTAGATGGCGGCCTTCCTAATTAAGGCTCTTTCGGAATGTGCGTGGCTCCTACTAAAAAAGGTGTGGTTCGTTAGCACAACCATCACGCATCACGCATCACCTATTTTCTAGGATCACACGAAATTCTGTCGAACCATAGCAAGTGCGGGTCGCACAAGTGCGGGTCGCACAAGTGCGGGTCGCACAAGTGCGGGTCGCACAAGTGCGGGTCGCACAAGTGCGGGTCGCAATTACGCGATCTGAGGAAGACCTGCGAGCGCGCGCTCGACCTCCTCTTTTGGATACTCGTAGTCCGGCAGCGTACCAGTGAAGTATGCATCATAAGACGCCATGTCGAAATGACCATGCCCACTCAGGTTGAACACGATCACTTTCTCTTCACCGCTCTCCTTGCACAGCAAGGCTTCATCGATAGCCGTACGAACTGCGTGCGCAGTCTCAGGTGCAGGAATGATGCCTTCGGCCTGAGCGAAGAGGACGGCAGCCTCGAAGACGGGGTTTTGCGGAACTGCAACCGCTTCGATAAGTCCCAGATCATAAAGATGGCAGACGATGGGGGCCATGCCATGATATCTCAAGCCACCGGCGTGGATGGGCGCAGGGATAAATGAGTGCCCCAGCGTGTACATCTTAATTAAGGGCGTCATCTGCCCGGTATCGCCAAAATCGTAGACATACTGGCCTTTAGTCAGGCTTGGCGTCGCCGTGGGCTCTACCGCTACAAACCGGGTGTTCTTGCCATTTACCAGGTTTTCGCGCACAAAAGGCAGAACGAAACCGGCAAAGTTGGAGCCGCCACCGACACAGCCGATCATCACGTCTGGATATTCATCAGCCATCTCCATCTGTTTCACCACTTCCTCACCTACGACCGTCTGATGAAGCATCACATGGTTGAGAACAGAGCCCAAAGAGTACTTCTTGGCGCCACCACTGGTTGCCGCCACCTCGACAGCTTCAGATATAGCTATGCCCAACGACCCAGGCGAATCAGGATCTTGCTCAAGAATAGCCCGACCTGCATTCGTCGTATCTGATGGACTGGCCGTGACACTGGCGCCAAAGGTCTGCATCAGGCTGCGGCGGTAAGGTTTGTGTTGGTAGGATATCTTTACCATGTACACTTCACATTCGATATCAAACCAGTTACACGCCATTGATAAGGCGCTGCCCCATTGGCCGGCGCCTGTCTCGGTGGTCAGGGCATTGATGCCCTCAGCTTTATTGTAGAATGCCTGTGCTACTGCCGTATTTGGTTTGTGTGAGCCGGCAGGCGAGGCGCCCTCATATTTGTAGTAAATGTGTGCAGGTGTGCCCAATGCCTTTTCCAGGCGAGTTGCCCGAATCAGTGGTGTAGGTCGCCACATACGATAGATATCAAGCACCGGTTCAGGGATATCGATGTAGCGCTCTTGGCTCACTTCCTGAGCAATCAAGGCCATCGGAAATAGAGGCGCCAGATCGTCGGGTCCAATCGGCTGCAGTGTGCCTGGATGTATGACCGGCGGTAGTGGCTCAGGTAAATCTGCTTGAATATTGTACCAGCTTGTGGGAATTTCACTTTCAGGTAGTACGTATTTCTTTTGTTCTGACATGATCTCCTCCATTGAAGTAGGCGTGAATCGAAAGCAAATACAACCGCTTGAGCAGGTTTATCATATATGAAGCTGTGCGTCAACATCACCCTTCCCTGGATATATGCCCCCGGCGTTAGAACCTGTCAGTTGGTTGTCGCCATATGCCCCGCGCAATTGAACGCAACCCGGTGCATAAACGTGTCTGAGCACCTCCTCTTGTCGTATAATACTGGCAGATATCGGCCATGATTCGGTGAAAGCCTGTTATCAAGCCTGATTGACCGGAGAGAATGTATGCCTAAACTGCTGTTGGAACATGCCACCCTTGTTACCCTTAATAAAGAGGACGAGATTCTATCCGATGCTTCGCTTGCCATAGTAGATGACACCCTTGTAGGCGTGGGGCATATTCCAGAGGATTTCATGGCCGACGAACGGTACGATATGGCAGGCCATGTGGTGATGCCTGGGTTGTACAACGCTCACACACACGCTGCCATGACCTTCGCCCGTGGCTATGCCGAAGACTTGCCTCTCGATCGCTGGTTCAATGAACGGATATGGCGACTGGAATCTGCCCTAACAGCGGACATGGTCTATTGGGGAACGTTACTTGCCATCATCGAAATGATCCGAGGGGGGGTGGTAGGCTTTGCCGATCATTATTTTCATATGCACGAGATTGCCAAGGCCGTCCAGGAGTCTGGCATGCGAGCAAATCTGGCATGGGCGGTGTTTGGGATCGATGCTCAAGAGGTGGGCATCAGCATTCCCGAAACGATCTCCTTCGTCAAACAGTATGACGATGCAGCATCAGGAAGGCTCAGGGCGCTTTTCGGGCCTCATTCTCCTTACCAATGTCCCGATACATTTCTAGCACGAACCGCTGCCGTCGCCGTACGAGAGAATATTGGCATTCACATCCATGCGGCTGAAACCGCAGAACAGGTTGAGACCTCGCTGGATACGTATGATATGAGTCCCATCGAGTTTTTGGCACATCGGGGATTATTCGAGACACATACCATTGTCGCCCATGCTATCCATGCCAATGATGTCGACCTGGCTATATTGGCCAACAAGCATGTCAATGTCGTGGTATGTCCAAGTACACATATGAAGTATGGCATGGGCGTGGCCAGAGTTCCGGAGATGGTGGCTTCAGGAATCAATGTGGCACTAGGGACAGATGGCGCCGGTAGTAGCACTGCACTCAACATGTGGCGTGAAATGCGTCTTGCCGTGCTCATGCAACGACAGGCGCACGGTGATGCCGAACTTCTTCCCGGATTTGCTCCGCTGCACATGGCAGGCCCTCATGGAGCCCGGGCCCTGAATTTTCACTCTTCTGGAGCTCTAATCCCAGGTAATACCGCCGATCTCATTGTTGTGGACACATCCGCCCCTCATTTTGTGCCCACACATAACCTGGCCGCTTCCCTGGTCTGGTGCACAGAACCGGCCGATGTGCGCGATGTGATGGTGGCCGGTACCTGGTTGATGCGCGACAGGAACTTGTTGACGGTGGATGAATCAAGGGTTGTGCAGGGATTTACCGCAGCCCTAGAATCGATGCTGGCAGCACCGCAGAGCCAGTTCCGGCATTACGAAAGCTGATATGAATCTATAACTGCGGGTGTGCGTCAAGATTTTAGGTGCAATCCAATAGAGTGCATTTTTAGGCAAACAGAGGCAGTTTATTAGAATAGCTGACAAATAATTAATAATTTGACAATGGCACATTTCTCTAGACCATCAGGTGGGATATCTTGTGGGTACCAGTTATTGACGCCCATATGTAGTAGGGCGACATCAATTGCCGTTCGTTAGTAGCAGTGCCGGA
>PIVW01000372.1 GCA_003353825.1 Chloroflexota bacterium | reverse complement strand
CAACAGGTTCAGCAAAGGGGCCCGGTGGATGTCGTCGCCGATTTGCGCCAGAACGAAAGTTTCCTGCAAGACATGGCCCCGCCGGATGCCCCGCAATTCCGGGTAGGGCTCGTTATCGATCAGCTGGCGCATCTGATCAGGGAGGATAAAAAGAATCTCCTGGGTAAATGCACTCTGGATTCTGTCAGGCAGGCAATCAAAGTCTGCGCCCGCCTGGGATTATGCCCGGGCTATGGCGCATCGGCTGCGGAGATTTACCTCATTCCCTACGCCGGGATTATGAAGCCGCAGATTTCCTATGTCGGGCTTCAGCGACTGGCTGAGAGAACCGGCAGGTATTCTGCCCTGCAGGCCGATCTGCTTTATGATGGGGATACCTTCCGCCAGTGGTCTGACAACACAGGCCCGCAGTTTGAATATGTGAAAGGCAATTCCAAAGAAACGATTGTCGGGGCGTTCGCCGTGGCTTACCAGAAAGACGGCCCCCCCTATATTGCTCACATGACTGCCACTGAGATTGATTACGTGGAAGAGAAGACCAGGAAAAGCGGCAACCCGACTCCGGCATGGAGGGACTGGTACGACCGGATGGCCCGGAAAACAATCATGCTCCGGCTCTGCCGTGAGATTCCTATGTCTTCAACGTTCGAATATGCTAAGCAGGTTGATCTTATGACCTTAGAGCCTGAACCACCCAAACAGATTGCTGCGGCAATCAGGGGGGAATGATTTGAGTATTGCAGACGCGGAAGCGTTTTTTGAAAAACACATGGGAGAAAAAACAATACGTTGGCGAAGCATTCATGAACGTAACACAAAGATGTTTTTCATTATGTTACCCCATGGGATAGTCCATGAGACTGTTTACAATGGGCCGGACGGCAGTCCCGGCTTTGCAACGAGCACCTTCATACCTCTACCGCCCAAAGGAGACTAAATTGAAATCCCTTGTAGGTGACAAGAACCGAATGAAGGAACCAGAGACCGGAATCTATGTCCGGGCTTTGCTTCCGAATACAGCCATGTGGAAAGCCATCGACATCGCCCATCTGACGGCCGATTCCCTTTTGCGCTGGCTGCGGCAATCAGGAGGGGATAATCCTATTGCTGAGAACACGGTCGGCATTTTGCTTGGCCATGGCCATTTACATAACCCAGAGAATAAGGAGAAAACAGATGCGGAAACTACGACTAATGATCAACAGGATCATAAAGGACCTTGACGCGGAAGGTCTGGAGAAACTTCTGGTATACTTAGGCAAAGAACATTCTACCGCAGCTTCTCCCCACATGGTTCCGGCGTTGATTAAATCCATGCAGGAGGGAACCAATGCGAAACCTTCTCAGGAAGCTTCTCAGGATACTGAAGCGAATTCTAACGGGTCGGGAGAAGAACAGGATTTCGGCCCCGCCGATACCCAGGATCATGGGGAAGCGGCTCCTGTCTAAACACACCTTCCGGCGCATCCCTATCCGAAGGGATGCGCATAAGTTTCTGACAGCTTTCACGCGCCCCGGGGAATGAATCACCCCGGGGTTTCTAGTACATGGGTCCGGTATACGGTTTCTTCGGCTTTGGCTTCTTAGGTTTCTTTGGCTTCGGCTTTGGCTTCTTCGGCATCATCCCCCTCCTTAGTCATATCGGTTATTGGTCCGTGCAATTTCAAGCTGGCAGAAGTCCAGATTAGTTGTGGTGGAATCTACACCGCTCCCGTCTGTCTTCGCCAACAAGCCTAACTTAGCGGCAGTCGGAATGTTTGTCGTGATTGCAGCCCCGGCATTCGTGCCATTGACATTGGCCTGTATGCTTGTGCCGGCTGCGTTGATTGTAAATTTCAGCTGTATCCAATTGCCGGTAGTGTAAGCAATCGCGGTATCCCGCCTTGTCTTCGTGCCGGCGGTATTCGAAACCAAAAACCAATTGGTATCTGCCGCATCCAGTTCAAAATAAACGCCGTTATTCTGATCGGCATTCGTCTGGAAAATATCCCCGAGCCCGAACACTACCCGCGCCTGATTCGCCGCAACTCCTGTTTGCTGGATAACCCAGGTGCATATAACCTCGCCGCCAGAGATCTGAATCGGCAGAAATGCGCTGGAGATACCAGCCAGATAAACACATGAGAGAGCGGTAGCGGAAGTACCGCAACGCATCTGGTAAATACCAGGATGATCCGCATCGCCATCGATTGATGTGCCGACATTGCCGGTGCCGGTTGACCGGCGATACCAGCCAAAATTGCCGATTGTCCAGGTGCCGCCCGCATAGCCCATGATGAATTCTTCAACTATGGAAACGAAAGTCAGGGGCGCATTGGATGAAACACCGTCCAGCTTGGTTTTGTCAGAAGCTGAGAGAAAGCCTGAAGATACTCCGGCAACCGCATCGGCATGGGTTGTCCCGCCGCCCTGGTTGCCGTGGTTATGAACATGATCAGAGCGGGCAAGCGTTGTAGCCGTACCGTCTGCATTCGCAGAGCCTACCGCTACGGGGGTTCCGGCCTGTACCTGGTGGGTATGATCGAAGCGGCTGGCATCGGTGCCAACCCCGGCTATGGCTGCGGCTACGCTGACATTAGCGCCGGCAACAGCTGACAACGCCAGATTTGTTGCGCCGGTTGCAATACCGTCTAATTTTGTCTGATCAGCCGAAGAGATGAAGCCATGAGAGACGCCGGCCACGGCCACGGCATGCAGGGCAGCCCCTGCCTGATTGCCATGAGCATGAACATGGTCAGATCTGGCTGTACTCGTAGCAGAGCCGTCAGCATTGGCAGCCCCGACAGCAACAGGGCTCCCGACAGACATCTGGTGTCTGTGGTCTCCCCGGCTGGCATCCGATGAAGAGCCGGCCGCGCCTGCAGATGCCAGGTTTATCTCAGGGGTAAGATTTGACAGGCTTGTGCCCGCCATGGTGTCAAGCTTGTTTTTGTCGGCACCTGACAGAAATCCGGCTGACACGTTCGCAACGGCCAGAGCATGCATACTATCAACGGTCTGCGCCCCATGACTATGAACATGATCGGAGCGGGCCATGGAAGTCGCCGACCCTGCAGCATTCGCGGTGCCGATAGTGACCACGGTTGCCGTTGCTACCTGGTGCCGGTGGTCATCTCTGGCGACATCGGTCCCCGCCCCTACCGTTCCTACAGATGCAAGGCTGACGGCCGGAGTCGCTGCGGTCAGCGGCGTATTTGTCGCGCCGGCCGCAATCCCGGATAGCTTCGTGAAATCCGCAGATGGCATCAGCCCCGAATTGGAGCCGTCTGCATCGTCAATAACATCAGCCCCGCCGCCCTTATGTCTGGCGGCATGAGCCGTGATATCCACGGCGTTGATAGTTCCGATTGCGGTTATGGTCTTACTGTTGCCATCGAGGTTCCCACCAAGGCGCGGGGTAAGGTCATCCTCAACCGCAGCAAGGCCGCCGCCTGCAGGGCCAGCCGGCCCCGGGGTTCCTACAAGGGGTAGCTGTAAATATGCCATAGCTTAGGTTCCTTTCTGCATAACCCACGCATTAAGAGTCAGATTAGCCGCGTTTGTTTCTTCAATCCAGAGCCTGGCCCATTTGTACATGCAGTCAGTCACGTTATACATCTGGGAGGTAGCCCCGCCGAAAGCTACCGTAGAATCCGCAAGGTCTTCCCAATCGGTATCCGTGGTAAGGACAGGCTCAGGCATATTCGATACCTGAATTTTAATGTTCCCGGCGATGCCGGCCCCGGTAAATACCGCCTGATAGGAGAACCCATAAATAGTTTCAAGATCAAGCGGGACCGTCCGGTATTCGGTGCCGTTGACAACCTCGTTTGTAGCTTCCTGTCGGTTTCTAAAACGTGCCATTAGTTAAACCTCCAAAGTTTCTATACGCTCCCTTAGCGTCATTATTTCGCGTTGCGATTCGTCGAACATATCTGCTAATTCAGTGATTGCAGCATTATGTAACGGAATCACCCTTTGATAAGAAACCATCCAAGGCTTTTTCCTGGGATCATCCCCGCCTATCCTCACCGCGCCCGGGCACCAATCCAGTAGCTGTTGCGCTAAAAAACCCTCTTGCCTTACCCCTTCGTGTTTCAGTAAGTAGTCGCCCGCCAGAATCCCACGTACCCTGGGCAGAGCATGTTTGATTGGTTTTATATCAGCTTTGATACGCTCGTCAGAAGCTACCTGATACTCCATAATCGACCCCGCCCGGGCGATTGCGCCGTAGCTGTTGCCGTCGCCGACAAAATCTACCCATGACGCATCGGCAGTGGTAGCCGGGCCGAAAACCAAAGCTAAGACACTAGCGGTACTGCCCCCGGTGCCCTGTGTAAATGTCCCAACATATTCATTAGCATGGCTGCCGGTTACTGATATGGCCTTAACGTTCCCGGTTGCGGCCATTGTTGTCGCGCCGGTTAATGCTGGCGCAATGCTAAGAACTACGGAACCCGTACCCGTTGAACCGGTTACCCCGGTCCCTCCCCTTGCTACTGACAAGGTTCCCGTAGTTCCCGATACTATCGGAATACCCGTAACACTCGCCATGGAAGTAACGCCGGTCCCTCCCCTTGCTACTGACAAGGTTCCCGTAGTGCCGCCTATGATAGGTAGCCCGGTGCAAGCCGATAGCAGCCCGCTCGTCGGCGTCCCTAAATTTGGCGCGGTAAATGTTTTGACGCCGCCGAAAGTTTGCGCTCCGGTAGTGACTAACCCCCGGTTGGCTCCGCTGGCATCCGGTATATTGAAGGTATGGGCAGAACCTGCGGAAACGATATTAAAATTGGTTCCTGCAGTTCCAACGGCAAAGGTCTGGGTTCCTGTCGTCAACCCGTTGATTGAACCGATGCCGCCAACCTGGACAGAAGATCCGGCGCTATCTTTAATGAACAGATCACCGCTGGTATCTATGATCATTTTGCGGGAACCGGCCGCCGGGTTCTTTGCCCCGGCCGGAGCCTGTTCGGTGAGGATAAGGGCCTCAAGTCTTGGGTTTTTACTGAAGTAAGCCATAACTGTTCCTTTCAGAATGTTTCGTTAGATCACGAAATAGTTAGAACCATCAGAATAAATGGTAACCGCTGCATAATCCCAATTGATAACCAGCGTAGCTGCCCCGTCTATGGTCTCCGCTCCCGGGGTTGTTATTGTTATATTGTTTGTCTGCGCATCCCCGGTGACATCCTTGATAACCAGATAAACACTGGTAGCCGCCGCCGGCATGGCCAGAGATCTGGCCGCCGCTGTGCTGACGTTGTGAATCCGCTTGTTAGTCAGAGTAACATCGGAGGAAACCGCGACCTGACCTTCTGTCGTCGTTGCGTTGGCAATGTGCGTATCTATCGCCGCATGACTGTTAGTCCCGATATTGCTGATAGCGGTATGGTCAATGCTGCCTTCCGTGAAATGAATCGTAGCATCAGCTATATGCGTATCAATCGCGGCATGCGAATTCGTTCCAATGCTCAGAATACCGGTGTGATCAATACTGGCTTTCGTAAAATGGATGGTTGTATCCGTAATATGTGAATCTATCTGAGCATGGGTATTCGTTCCTATGCTCAGAATATTGGTGTGATCGATTGCCCCTTCTGCAAAATGAATCGTCCCATCGGCAATATGCGTATCAATCGCGTTATGCGAATTGGTTCCGATATTGGTAATTGCCGTATGATCGATTGAAGCTTCGGTAAAATGAATGGTTGCATCGGCTATGTGGGTGTCAATCGTGGCATGACTGTTGGTGCCGATATTCGTTATTGCCGTATGATCAATGCTGCCTTCGGTAAAGTGAATCGTCCCGTCAGCTATGTGGGTATCGATCTGCGCATGCGTATTCGTGCCAATGCTTTGGATAGCCGTATGGTCAATGCTGGCTTCGGTGAAATGAATGGTGCCATCGGCAATGTGAGTATCAATGGCCGCGTGACTGTTCGTGCCAATGCTTTGGATAGCCG
>PIVW01000964.1 GCA_003353825.1 Chloroflexota bacterium | reverse complement strand
GACTTTGGAGCATAATATCCGCGCATTGACCATCAACGCGGACGTCCAGAATCCGGTGTTTTTCATGAAGATCCAAAGTGAGTGTTTTGCGGAGCTCTACAAAATACTGTCTACGCGGGGCCGCCTCAAAGGCTTTAAAGTGGACATATTGCAGTCTCCCTTTCGCCGCTTGAGGTCTTCCTTATTATTACGGTCGCCGGGCTCCATCAACAACCACAGCGACGCCGCCAAATGGCTCTCGGCGTTGGCCGACTTCCGATTGGCGGAACGCAAAAACACGCAGAAATCGTCAGACTTACTGCACTTTTTACGGGGCGGCGGCAGTTCGTGGGACGCCGCCATTTCGCGGCAGAATCGGCGCCATTCGCCCAAAATGCCCATGTTGGACCGCAAAAACACTGCATACATCCCGGGCTATGGCGGCCTGCATACTTCGGACGAAGGCAACCCGATTTTGGAGCAGGCGTACGGCCGAATTGAGCCGCGCTTGCAATTAGACTCCCGACTCTGCAAAATATTGTGTGACAAACTGTTCAAAGCCTCGCGCAAATACGACCGCAACCGGCACTCTGTGACCATCTTCATCTTATCCGCGTGCGCCATCCAATTATGTGTCCACAACTTCCAGTACGCCATCACGAACGTGATCCAGTTGTTTACTGCGCAGGACAAGGACATCAGCATCGAGCGGCTGTTCATCGCGGTGTACGCGCTCAATTTCATCTGTTTGCCGGAGTGCAAGTTCACGGAGTTCATGAAGCACAAAATTGTGGGCGCCTATCAGCACCCCAATGAGGAGGCGGCCAACCTCGCCTGGAGTGAGATGAGCAAAGCCCTGAAAGAGGAGAAGCGGAAACTGCACCGACAGCTGAAGGCCTTGTTCGAGTTCAGCAGCAAAGCGATGCCCATCCAGCGCCACCTCTTGAACTCCGACGATGCGCGGCAGAATTTCAGCGCAGAGGCGTTGCAGGCCCAGGACGAGAAGCTCATGTTCCAGGAGCACGTGCGGAAGATGCTGGTCTTCGACTGGACGGACACGCCGATGGAGAAATATATGCTGCCGATCCAGAACATCGAGACTGAGCTCCTGATATACTGTTTGCGGCTGGCGCCCCATATCCAATGTGAGGAGCTGTGGGAAGCGACGGAGCATAATTGCTCCCAAACGGGCACGTTTATCGGCAAATGGCTGCTGCACAAAGACGAGAAGGTGCGGGAGCAGGTCTTGCGCACTTTGTTGGTGGCGATGAAGGACCCGTCCAAACGCAGCGCGATCATGAAGTGCTTCATTGAGATGCTGCTGCATCACTACTGGCAGACGCCGGCCTGTTTGACCATGCTACTGAAGACCATCACGCATTTACTGGACCAGTACAGGAAGTTGGTGGTGTTGGACGAAGAGGGCAAGAAACGCCACAATATGCCGCGAATGGGCATGTATCAGAAGCTCATCAACAACGAGAATGCCAAC
>PIVW01000371.1 GCA_003353825.1 Chloroflexota bacterium | reverse complement strand
GAACCTAGCATTCGGCTTCGCTTTGCTTTCTACTCGATCTGGCGCTAATTGAGGAGAACGCACTATGATTACATTTTGGCCAAGTAGAAACTCTCAAATCCACAACGAGAATGAACGTATTCAGCCCGTCGCTATCATGCTAGGCATGGGCAGCATCGTTTTTGTAGCAGCGTTTATCAATTACTTTCCCCATAAGATCGGCATCGTTATCAGCGCTTTGGATCCCTCAACCTTTGTGCCCTTACTCAGCCCTGGACTGTACGATTACCTCCCCTGGTTGAACCTATACTGGGCTTTTACATTCATCCTTGGTGCTTTTCTGTTGATTTCAGGCCGTTGGCATCCTTACGCTCAATGGGCTGACCTGGCATTAACCTTTTTTGCATCTTGGATTCTATTCCAAATGATCTTCGGCGCCTCGATCTTCGGCCTTAACCCCCAATGGCTGGCGGGACAAGAACTCTCGGCACAGACTCTGGCAACGTTGCAGAGCACGATTATCCCTATGACGTCGATGCTCTTCAGATTCGTTTTAGGCATAGCATTTCTGATTCTTGCCTGGATGATGATTCGGAAATTGAGGCAACTCTTACCGACAGAGGCCGCTGACGGCAATACCTATAGCGCTTGATATCGCACCAGCATAGCTGTGAACACTCCTGTGTCCAAGACCTCTTGGGTCAATGTACGATGAATCGTAGTCAGGCTAGATCATTATTCATCCGTGTGTCGCTAACGCTATCTGCGTCCCTGATCTTTCTGGTTATAGTTGGCGGTCTGACTAGACCAGCCGCGGCCAGATGCTTGCTCGTGAAATGGTCAGCATTCGAGGAGATTTCCGACAACATATTCGTGGATTCCTCCATGCCTGATTCTGCGAAACAGCGTGTTGTTGCTACCATCATCGAGGCACAAGAGCGCGTGGCTGATCTGTATGGCGAGAGACGAGCAAAGCCTGTGATCATTGCCGGATACAGGCAAGATGTGATGAAAACCTATGGTGGCAGCAGTTCACCAAACAGCCCTGGACTTACCAGAATAACGGCACTTGGTACCCACATCGTCGTGGGACCAGGTGGGATAAACACAGACGTGCTCGCACATGAACTAGCCCATGCCGAATTCGTAGCACACGTCGGCTACTGGCAGTGGCGTCGAATCCCCAATTGGTTTGATGAAGGACTTGCAGTCCAGGTCGATTACCGCTACCCTCTGCTTTCACTCGAACCGAATCAGGTCCACAGCGCCCTCAGCGAGATCGAGGCCCACGGTCGAATTCGTAGTCACGATCGGGCTGCTTATCTCGCGGCAAAACAGGAAGTTGCCCGCTGGCTGAGTACTGCCAAGACGGCTGGCTTGGCTCGGTTTTTGCGTGATCTCCAAGGCGGCGCCGAGTTTTCCAGTAGTTATCACCATGCATCCCGGTAGTAAGAGCTTCACACGTGATGATATACTTTTATATCTTGAGCCGTCCCAGTTGATGCACGATTGATGGGCAAACGGCTTTCTGTACACTCCAAGGACCCCAACATGAATCGCCTAGGTTTTATCCTCGCAACATTCTTACTGGCCATGGTGCTCGTTACAGCGTGTGTAGCGCCAGCGATTGACACGCCTGCTCCGGTGCCAGAGAGTACCACAACGGTCGAGAACGCACCGACGGCAGAGCCAGAACCCGAACCTGTATCCCAACTCGAACCGGTGTTTGAACAAGCACCCTGCCCATTTCCTCTGCCACCAGACATGGAGGAAGGAAGCGACGTCCACTGCGGTTTCGTAATTGTCCCGGAAGATCGAAGTGATCCCGAAGACCTGGAAACGATCAGCTTGGCTGTTGCACGATTTCAAAATCAAAGTCCTGAGCGATCGCCCGATCCACTGATGTTGCTCGCCGGTGGACCGGGAGAGAAAACAGTGGACAGCGCTATCGTGTTGACAAGTGTGTTGGCTGGGCTCGCCGAAAACCGTGACCTGATCGTCTTCGATCAGCGCGGCGTCGGCTACTCTGAACCTGCTCTGGAATGTCCCGAATTCGAGCAGATGATGATCGACATGTTGGCGGTACAGGATCAAGAAGAATCCTTGATCCTGCAATTTGATGCTTGGATGGACTGCAAGGAGCGGCTCGAAGAGGAAGGCTACAATCTGGCGGCCTTCACAACCACCGAAAACGCAGCCGATGTAGATGCCATCCGCCAGGCCCTTGGTTATGAGCAGGTGAATTTGTTGGGCGGGTCTTACGGTTCACTGCTCGCTCAGGCAGTCATGCGCGACCACCCTGAGGGCATCCGCAGCGTTATCATCGACTCGACCTTGCCTGCAGAAAAGAGTATCTTCGTCGATTCTGCCACCACCGCCACTAATGCCGTCTTACACCTGCTGGAGGTATGCGCAAGCGATGAGGCCTGCAACACTGCCTATCCCGATCTACAAGAGGTACTCTTCGATGTCATCGCAGACCTGAACGAAAATCCGGTCTCGATCCAGGTCACTCATCCTGTGGATGGCGTAACCTATGACGCGCTCCTCACAGGCGACGCGATTTTCAGCAACTTGTTCGTCTTTCTCTATCAGACTCAGATCATCCCGGTTTTACCTCAAGCAATTTACGATATTGCCGACGGCGACTATGAACTGATGACGCAGTTGACCGAGCGTAAACTCATTTTGATATCTGCTCTGAGCCGGGGGATGGAGATGTCGGTACTCTGCACCGATGACCTCTTGGGCCGCACGCCGCAAGAGTATCTTACCATCCGCAAGGACCTACCAGACGTCTTGCAAGACAGGGCCGATCCAGAGACTATCATCGAATACGGTGTCTTTGGCATCTGTGAGAACTGGCCGGTCGAGTTAGCCGATCCTTCTGTGAAAAATCCGGTGGAGAGTGATATCCCCGCTTTGATCCTGGCTGGGGAATTCGATCCGATCACACCGCCGGAGTATGGCCGGCTGGTGGCAGAACATCTGAGCAATAGCCACTTTTACGAGTTTCCCGGTGTCGGCCATAGCGTCACCATATCCAACGCTTGCGCTCGCAGCATGGTATTGGCCTTCCTGAATGATCCTATGTCAGCGCCACCTTCCACTTGCGTCGATGAACTTCCACCCGTGGTTTTTGACCTGCCTAAAGAAGATCAAGGGGAGATTCGTTTCAAGCCCTTCACGAATGCAGAATTGGGATTGCAGGCCGCCGCCCCTGTTGGCTGGAATGAACCTGCACCAGGAACCTTTGTTCGAGGCGAGAACGCGCTTGATAATACGGCGCTAATTTACGAGTTCTTACCGATGACATCCGATGAATTCATTGAAGTTCTAATGGCGCAGCTCAGTCTGGACGAAAAACCTGAACCAACCGGCGAGATAACCACAGAGGCTTTCACCTGGCTTTTGCACGAGATCGAGGTGCAGGGATTCGGCGTCGACGTCGCCACCACAGCTTACGACGATAGCGCCACCATTATCGTAATCATGCAGGCTGTGCTGGATGAGAGAGAGAGTTTGTATAAGGATATCTATTTGCCTGCCATTGAGTCGGTCATAAGAGCTGAAGAGACTGAAGAGGCTCCGATAGATGAGCCTGTCGAAACAGAAACCAAGTCGTTCAGCGACGAGGAAGTGATGTTTGAAAACGGAGATATCACCTTGGCTGGTACTCTATCCCTTCCTGCTGGCGATGGTCCTCACCCGGCTGTGGTCCTTATTAGTGGTAGTGGCCAGCAAGACCGTGATGAGACCCTACCCGGGATACCTATCAAGCCTTTCCAGCTGATCGCCGAGCATCTCGCCTCTAACGGCATCGCCGTATTGCGCTATGATGACCGCGGCGTTGGCGCCTCCACCGGCGATCCTAGCAACGCTATCAGCTTCGATTTCGCCGAAGATGCAGAGGCAGCCTGGTTCTACCTGAGTAATCAGGAGGAAATCGCCCCAGAGCAGATCGGCCTGCTCGGACACAGCGAAGGCGCTATTATCGCCGCCATGCTTGCCGCAGATAACGCCGATATCGCCTACGTGATCTCCATGTCAGGCACCGCTGTCGACGGCTATGACCTGCTCACCAAACAAAGCGAACGCCTCATGCAGGCTTCCGGCGCCAGTGACGAAGAAGTAGCCAGGACCGTCGATAATCAACGTGAAAATCTGGACATTATCCGCGCCAAAGATTGGGATGCGCTCGATCAGTTCTTGGAGGATCTGATCGATGAGAACATCGCTGCTCTATCAGATGAAGAAAAAGCTGGTTTGGGTGATTTGGATGCGCTAAAAGCTCAACAAAAAGCGGCCCTGATGGCGCAAGCAGAAAGCCCCTGGCTCCAGTTTTTCATCGACCACAATCCCGGCGAAGACTGGAGTACGATCACAGTGCCGGTCCTGGCTTTATTCGGTGATCTGGATGTACAGGTCGATGTCGAACAGAACCGACCTGCCTTAGAAGCCGCTCTGGCGGAGGCAGGTAATGAGGATGTGACGGTGGTGGTATTCCCCAAGGCAAATCACCTGTTTCAAGAGGCGGACACGGGGGGTGTCGATGAATATGCTGCCCTAGCCAATGAATTCACGCCCGAATTCCTGGACACTATCCTGACTTGGTTGCTGGCCCGAGTTGAGGTGTCTGACTGAAGTAAAGCGAAAGGCTGTTTTTAGGTTTAGGTTTTTCCAAGAAATAGACTATCCAATTAACCAGGAGGAACGATGTCCAACAAATCACTCATTAGCGGCGCATTTCAGACTTTTATGACTGAGGCTCCGGAGCACGCCCAAGCCTGGGGTGGCATGGTTCAGGAACTCTCTCAGGCCAACGCACTAGAACCGAAGACATCTGCGCTTGCCTACCTGGCCGTATTGGCTGCCGTCGGCGCCGAGAGTGGCATTCCCTTTCGGTTCGGGCTGCGAAGCAAGCCAGGGCCTCGCGCGAGGAGGTAATAAGCGCCGTTCTTATTGGATAGCCTGCTGTGGGCCATCGTCTGACGCAGATGCTTCCAGTTGCTGTCGAAGCATACGAATTGACTTAGTGCACGTCTAAAAATAACTTCCCGTTCTTGGCGTATAAGAGATTGGAGATTGAGATCGTTCAGTGATGTTTCAATCTCTCAATCAACCAATCTCTCGTCCACAAGTTAACTGCGGCAGTTATTTCTAGGCGATTACATAGTATATGCAATCAACTACTGGCGGCAAAAGACTTCGTTTCAAATGCTGTGCGTGTTCGCTCGACATCTGGTTTGGCGCCGACCGCCTCAAACTCGGCCTGGGCCCGCGAAAAATGGTCAAACGCAGCGTCCAGGTCCGAACGAGCCAGATCCAACTTCGCCATTTCATATAAGGTGCGCCCGATCTGCCAAAGGGCGCCCCTTTCCTCAAAGACCGCCAATGCTTGTGACAGCCGACCCTCAGCTTCGGTGTAATCGCCCTCCAGCCGGTGAACGACACCCCAGGCGCGATGGGCGACAGCCAGGTAAGATTGATGTCCATCTCTTTCGGCCAACGCTTGTAATTGTGGGACATAGCGCCTTATGGCAATGGGGTCGGATGCTTGCGCGGCCGAGTCGGTTAACATCATGTACACAATATGCTCATGCGCCATGGTCCCGCGTTTGACAGGTTGTCCCGATAATTCCAGCGTTGATTCCAGTTTCTGATTGACCAGGGCGAACTCGCCCTCTGCCTGTAGAGGCAGGGAGTGTCAGTAAAATTGATTAATGACTTAAACCGCAATACCGCAAAAGTTACTGCGAGGAATCAATTATGGGCAGAGCAAACCAGCGTAGCACTAGCTGATTGAGTTGTGCCCGAGATCGTTTTGCAGAACGGGTGTGAAGCCTGAAGCGGTCAAGGTGTTGGCGAATACGTAGCCGTTCTTGCGAGAATTCATAAGGGTCAACGTGCGCCAAAGCACTAACTGTGTCGCGCAGGGAGTCGGGGCGAGGGATGAGTTCCCAAGCCCATTCACGT
>PIVW01000370.1 GCA_003353825.1 Chloroflexota bacterium | reverse complement strand
GTTTCTAAAAAGCTGTCGCACCACATGCGTCCGATCAGCGCGGGTGCCGTAGAGTACGCCCCCATTGCAGGCAATATATCCCCAGGTGCCCTCATTGCTCGGTATGGTGTACTCCTGCATCAGCTTTCCGGTCTTCATGCTGATCCGGAGACAACGCTTACCCTGACGTTATTCGGGTAGGCTTCATAATCAATCGCCTGTGCAAAACCCATCTGGGCGAATTTCGTGGCACAATAGATGGTCTCATTGGGCAAGCCGGCCAGGCCGGCAACCGAGCCCACAAAGATGATCGAGCCATCTTTCCGTTCGATCATGGGCGGCATGAAAGCCTTGGTGCACAGCCAGCAGCCACGCATGTTGATGTTCATCATCCAATCGTAGTCTTCGGTGGTGAGCGTCGCCACGGTGCCATTCTTGCCCACACCGGCATTACTGACCAAGATGTCCACCTGCCCAAAGGTATCAAAGGCCGCCTTTGCCAGGCGTTCGACATCAGCTTCCTTGCTAACATCTCCTGGTACGATGAGTGCTCGCGCTCCGCTGCCCAGGGCCTCGATCTCGGCCGCCAGTGATTCGAGATCAGACCTCGTGCGGGCGATGGCCGCTACATGAGCGCCTTCCCGTGCCAATGCCAGGGCTGTCGCTCTGCCAATCCCTTTGCCGGCTCCGGTAACAACCGCGATTTTGCCTTGTAGTCGTGCAGCCATTATCTAACTCCTATGAGGGGTAAACCAGGATGACTCCTGTCGTTCGATTCCAGAAAACAGAGATATTGGCAATGCCTCTGCGATCACGTCAAGCGTCTGCGCCGTTCAATAGTTGGTGTACCAGTCCTCGCTAACGCTGGACTGGCACCATTCCGTCCACGGGCGAGCGTAGCTCCCCGCGATGTCCGTGAGTTCACGCAGGCGCTGGGTAGCCACCCCTGTCAGGTTCTCAGTACGAGCTTGGCCAGAGAGACCTATGGCGTCCTTCCACATAGAGCGCCCGGCCAGGAAGCCAGATGCGCCGCCTTTGCAGGAAATCTCAACCTGGCGACAGAAGGTGCCATGGTCGACGCCCGCACTCAGGACCATCCAGGGCACGCCCGCGGCCTCGGTCAGCGCCTGGCACTGGGCCAACATTTTCCCTTCATCCTTCTCGTAGTTCATGTCGGCCGGGAACTCGGCTTTGAAGGTGTCGGCGCCCAGCAGGCAGAGCCTTCTCGCCGTCTCGATGATAACATCGGGTCTGGATGCGGCAAATGCCTCAGAATTTTTGGCCATGCCCGGCTCCACCGAATAGGTAAGACATTCCAGAATCAGGGGGATGTCATACACCTGACAATCAGCCACCACTCGGCGTAGAGCCTCCTCTTGAAAAGCTGCTGTCTCGGCGCCAGGATGGTAGTACAGTAGAAACTTGATAGCCGATGCCCCCATCCGTTTGATTTTCTCCACCGTCCATTCCGAATCGAAGAGGACACGCCGGGCATGCGATTCGCCCTCATAGCCCGAACGTTCGAGGGTTATCACCATGCCGGTGCTGCCAGGCAGAGTTCCATTGGCAACAACTTGGGGCGCGCCATAGATGGCATCTACCAGCAGCCCGCTGGCGTGCCCGGCTAGTGCATTACTCACCTCCAGCTTGAGGTCCACCACCTGCTGGTAGGTTACCGACGCAGGATCATCTGGGTTCATGGCTGCCTTGAGAGATCCACGATGGTCCAATGCCACGATGGTGAATATGCTATCCGGGCCAGAGACCTGCTGTAGGCCTCGAAACTTGCCCATGCTAAGGTCGTTTTTCACAGTTACCGCTTCCTTTGTTTTCGTTCTACGAGCGTATGAGGGATGAATTAAGAATTTGAAGCCAGTAGACCAGTTGACCAATAGAGGGTTAACCGGTAGGCCTGGGCGCTGTCACCCTGTTTTCTCGGTTTTTGTGTCTGCTGGGTTACGGAAAGGCAGCGGATTTGGGATTCACGGCAGGTGTAATCGATTCCACGTCATCAGTTAAATCTGATCAACCGCCAACCTCTGTTTATCCGTGGCCGTTTTATGTGGTTGGGTTGCAGTCTCGGTTCGCTAGTGACTCGTCAGGGGGAGTGGCCGTAGGGTTGGGTAGAGGTTTAGGAAGATATTTCGATAGGCGTCGTCATAGGTTTTGCTCAGTATGGGGTCGGGCTCGAAACGCTTGCTGGGTCTATAGGCCAATGCCTCTGCTTGGGCTTCGTCAGCGAAAACGCCTATGCCAATACCGGCGAGTAAGCCGGCGCCATGGGCAGTGTACTCACCCATCTCTGGTACCTCGACCGGCACTCCCAGTATGTCTGCCTTCAGTTGCTGGCGCCATCCGTTACGGCTGCCGCCACCGACAGAGCGCAGCTCCTGGATGGTATCTCCGGTAAGCTGCTGATGGCCACTCAACAGATAGCGCAAGGCAAAACCAAGCCCTTCCATCGCCGCCCGCGCCAGGTCTGAGCGAGTGTGATGCAGGCGTAATCCAAGCCAGGCGCCCCAGGCATCCGGGTCACGGTGCGGCGGTCCGCTGCCGCCCACGTAGGGTAGAAACCAAATGTCATTGGCCAACACGGGTGCTTCTGCTGCCTCGTCCATCAAGTCGGTAAGCGACTCTGTGCCCAGGATCTGGCCCAACCAGGCGACGGTTGCCCCGCCCATAAAGCCCCCGACCAGGTAATAGCGGTCGCGTGCAGTGTGACAACCACAACACAGCCCGGAACTGGCCACGTTGCCATCGAGAAGCGGAGCATCCAGAGCAGAGAGGATGGTCTCCGCCGTACCGCTGGAATTCAGTGCGTGACCAGGGCTGGTTACGCCTGTAGCCAGTGCCGCACAGATGTGGTCATGGCCACCTGCTACCACGGGCGTACCCGCCAAGAGTCCGGTTTCCCGGGCGGCCTCCGCCGTCACTTGCCCCAGGATGTGGCCGCTGGGCAGGGCTGGTGGCATCAAATATTCCGGTAATCCCGCCAGACGCAGCATTTCATCCGACCACTGGCGAGTGCTCAGATCGAAAAGCATCGTACGTGAGGCCATGCTATAACTGGTCGAGCGCACACCTGTTAGCCGATAGCTAATCCAGTCGGAGAGAGACAACCAGGTGTGGGCCCGGGCAAATGTCTGAGGGTCCTTCGCCTGATGCCAGAGCAGCTTGTTGGCGGAATAGATATAATCCAAGGGCAAACCGGTGATGGCATAGATCTGAGATTCTCTTAATCGCTGGCGCCACCATTCGACCCAAGGTACAGTACGCCGGTCATGCCAGGTGAGGACAGGAGCCAGTGCCTGGCCGGAGGCATCCACAAGGACACCGGCCTCGCCCATGCTGGCCACCGACAAGGCATCTATCTGCTGTTCCGGCCCCAGTTGATCTTCAATGGAACGGATGAGGCGGGCGCTGATATGCCAAAGGGCTTCGGCATCATACATGGGGGCCTCTGCCTTGCTCCCCGCATCTAGCGTTGGCGTCGGCGCACTCGCTCTCGCTACAAGCTTTCCATTTGTCTCTAAGGCCAGAGCTTTACAATTAGTCGTTCCCAGGTCGAGCCCAAGTAAAATACTCATTGGTACCCGAGAAGGCTACTGAACAGCGGCCATGCTGCCGGTCATGTACGAAACGACCTCATTCATGCTGGTTTCACTTGTGATCAACTCGGTCACCTTATGGCCACGGCGCAGGACCACGATCCGATCAGCCACGGCGAAGACGTCTAATAAATTGTGACTGATAATGATCACCGGCACGTTCTGATCACGTAGCGTGCGACACAGGTCCAGCACCTTGCGCTGTTCTGCAACCGCCAGCGCTGCTGTCGGCTCGTCCATGATCATCAGACGGGCGTTCCAATAAACGGCACGGGCGATGGCGACCGCCTGGCGCTGGCCACCAGACATAAGACGCATGGGGCGTATCAGGTTAGGGATCTCTATATCGAGTTGGTCGAGCGCTATCTCTGACTGGGCTAGCATGCGACCCCGGTCTACTGTGTTGAACAGACCTAGTCGCCGTCGCATCGGTTCACGGCCAAGGAAGATATTGACTGAGGCGTCCAGGTTTTCACACAGGGCGAGATCCTGATAGATGGTTTCGATGCCCTGGTTTCGGGCCTGCATGGGTGTGGCGAAATGGACTTCCTCACCTGCCAGGTATATCTTGCCGCCGTCAGGCTGATAGACGCCGGAGACCATCTTGATCAGCGTGGATTTGCCGGCGCCGTTATCGCCGACCAGGCCCACCACTTCACCAGGGTACACCTCCATGCCCACATTGTCGACCGCGATCAGACCTCCGAAATGCTTCTGTAGATCGACGACCTTTAGCAAGGGCTGCTTTTCTGTCATGGGTTTCTCCCTGTTATTCGATCAACCGTGATTTGGCCTGGTCTACAAGAACTGCCAAGATGATGATAACGCCGATGGCCACGAACTGCCAGAAGGTGCTAATGCCCAGAATGACGAAGCCATTGGTGATGACAGCGATGATCAGCGCGCCGATCACTGTGCCAATTATCTTGCCCTCACCGCCAAATAGAGACGCCCCGCCAATGACCACGGCTGCAATGGAATTAATCAGCTGTGCCTCACCGGCATTGGCGGCGCCGTTGGTAAAGCGAAAATTATAGACAAGGCCTGCAATAGCCGCCATGCCGGCCGATAGCATGTAAAGCTTGACTATTTGTCGGTTTACCGGGATGCCGGCCCTCAAGGATGCCTCGGTGTTGCCACCAATAGCATACGTGTAAAGGCCGAACTTTGTCTTGGATAGCACAAAATAACAGACGATAATCAGGATGATAACGAGCGTTACGGGATGAGGCAAAAACCCCGTGACCTCACGGAGTTGCGTTCCCTCGATGCCCGCAGGCACTTGCAGGAATGAGTAACCGGCTTCGGGATGTGTATAGAGAAGATAACCATTACCGATCTGGCCGATGCCTTTCACAAAAATAGGTCTGGGCAAGCCACCCGAGAGAACGAAGCCGATGCCCCGCGCAATGCTGAACATGCCAAGGGTGGCGATAAAGGGAGGCACTTTAAGCCGGGAGATGATCAAACCATTGATCAACCCGGCGAATAGACCCGCCGACAGCGCAGCGATTATGCCTATGAGTATGGCCAGTGGAATCGGCATGACCTGGGCGAGATCCGAGATTACGATGGCGCCAACTACCGAAGCCATGCCCATGACGAAGCCGGTGGAAAGATCAATGCCGGCTGATATGATGACAAAGGTTTGCCCTAGAGCCATGATCAACAAAATGGCGCTGTTGGCTACAATACTCTGCAAGTTAAAGGCAGAGAGGAAGCCCTGACCGGTAATGGAAAAGAAGACCACCAGAATCAAAAGGAACAGCCATGCCCAAGCCTGTCCAACCGCCCGGATCAGGCGCTGTCCTGTAGATGGCGGTGGTGTAGCAGCTACAGATGTCTCGGTTGCTTCCATATCAATCCTAGGGCGTCGAATGAGCGACATGAGGGACCGGGCAGCTTCAGGCAGGAAACCGTCCGATCCCCCATGTCATCGAGGGATGTCTATGCAGCGTTATTGTCTGGCCGAGGGCGAGAACATGTCACTCGCTTTCAGCCGGACTCGATGCCAGTACTTAGTCAAGCGAGTTTTGATGGTTTATATCCCTGCAAACATACGAGAATAGTCCATCAGTTTGGCCTTGACAGAGTGTACTAGAAGCATCTACTCGCTCTTGTAGATAGCGCCCTGGGCCTCAGGGGTGTCCACATTATCGCGAGTGATGACGACATAGCCGGTGGGCACACGTGGGGCAAGAGAGCTTTCACGGCCGGTGAGGGCCAAGTAGGCGTAGGCGGTGGCGATGCTGCCGATGTCAGCCGGTTTCTGTGCAATGACCATATCGACGACACCATCACGTAAGGCCTGGATTGCGTCGGGTGGTGCATCGAAGTTGGCGACCTTGACCACACCAGCCAGGCCAGCGTT
>PIVW01000963.1 GCA_003353825.1 Chloroflexota bacterium | reverse complement strand
TCGCTCCTTTTGGGGCACACTGGCGACACTGCTCATCATCTTGTTTTCCATGTTGTCTGGATTGGGCACAGCAGGATGGCTCGGCATAGGCATCACAGCGGCGTCCGTCAATGCGCCTGTACTCATTCTCACCCTATCCGTGGCGGATAGCATGCATGTTCTTGTGACCATGTTCCAGTTCATGCGGGACGGCAAGTCCAAACATGAGGCCATTGCCGAATCTCTGCGCATTAACCTGCAAGCCGTGTTTATTACCAGCATTACCACGGCGATCGGCTTTTTGACCATGAACTTCTCTGATGCCCCACCGTTCCGCGACCTTGGCAATATAGTGGCTATGGGGGTGATGGCGGCATTTTTCTACTCGGTTCTATTTCTGCCCGCGCTCATGGCAGTACTGCCTGTTCGTATGAAACCGCAACAGAAACGGTCGAACTGCCGCAGTTGCGACTGGCTGGCGAATCTCGTCGTCAACCGGCGCAGACTTGTGTTCTGGGGCACTTTGGCGGTCATCGTGTTGCTCACACTGGGAATTACACAGATCGATCTGAACGATAACTTCCTGGAGTATTTCGATGAAAGTTACGATTTTAAGACGGCAAGTGACTTTGTGATAGACAACCTCAGGGGATGGGACACCATCGAATACTCTCTGGAATCAGGAGAGCCGGGCGGCATCAATAATCCAGAGTATCTGGCAACGGTGGCTGCGTTCACGGACTGGTATCGGCAGCAGGCGCGCGTGGTCCACGTCAATAGCATAACCGACACCATGAAACGTCTGAACAAAAACATGCACGGAGACGACGTCTCCTGGTACCGACTCCCCGAACAACGGGATCTGGCCGCGCAGTACCTGCTCCTGTATGAGATGTCGCTGCCCTTTGGCCTGGATCTCAACAATCGGATCAATATCGACAAATCATCAACGCGTTTGACCGTTACCCTGGAAAGCCTGTCTGCCACCGAGGTACGTGAAACGGATGAAAAAGCCCAGGCCTGGCTAAGAGCAAGTGCACCGGAAAATATGTTCACCTACGGTACCGGCATTTCGGTGATGTGGGCGCATATAACCGGTCGCAATATCAAGAGTATGCTCGCGGCCTCCTTTTGGGCATTGCTGTTAATCTCCGGCATTCTGGTATTTGCACTCAAGAACGTCAAGCTCGGTATTTTGAGCCTGATACCCAACCTGGCTCCGGCCATCATGGCCTTTGGCGTATGGGGTCTATTGAAGGGACAGGTGGGCCTGGGATTGTCGATCATTGTGTCCATGACCATCGGTATCGTGGTCGATGATACTGTACACTTCCTGAGTAAGTACCTGCGCGCCCGGCGCGAGCATGATTTGGATCCGGGTGAGGCTGTGCGCTATTCCTTCCATACAGTGGGCACAGCCATGTGGCTTACAACAGTGGTGTTGGTGTGCGGCTTCTTGGTCATCACTTTTTCTGGCTATAAGATGAATGCCGAC
>PIVW01000369.1 GCA_003353825.1 Chloroflexota bacterium | reverse complement strand
AATTTTGTGGCCTGGCCGCTTGGGAATCCGGATGTGGACAACGATTTTTTTCGACTGTATGTCAAGCAAGGTGACAAGTTGTTGCTTGAGACCACAGACCTGGCTGCGGGCCTGGACACGAATATCATTGTTGCGACTGAGAGTGGGGAAGCTGTAGCGGGTAATGATGATTGTCAAGCTGGAGAGCGGCGCAGTTGCCTCGAGTGGAACCCGGATTACACCGGGGTCGCATACATTCTGGTTGGACCGGTCGGTACCATTCCCGACCTGGTGGCGGGTGGGGTGCGAGATTATAAGTTGTCGGTCTCATACCAGACCGGTAATGAGGGTAGGGGTTCGGGTGGTTCGGGGCGGAGAACACCGACCCCAAATTCCGGCTCAGGCCAGCTGTACGGACAGCCAATGCCCTGGAAGGTGACGCCGCTGCTTGCGACACCAACTGTGCCTTCAGGAACAGCCCCGGCGGCATCAGTGGCAGGGACAGCGGGCATAACCGACACTGGCGAGGTGCAGGTACGCCCGCTAATGATTAGTTCAGTGACTCCCACGCCCAGACCGTTGCGCCCAATAGATATCGAGGTGGCGATTTATTATGACGCTAACAATAATAAGTCTCCGGATATGAGCGAGGGTGTGGCCGGGGTAAGCGTCCGGGTTCTGGATGGGGATACAAACCGTTTATTAGCTCAGACTTTCACCGATAGCCAGGGATACGCCTCCCTCTCCCTCTCAGCGCCGGGTGAGGTGCGCCTGAGCGTGTCATATTTAAGCTACAACAAACCTATTCAACCGCCGGGTGGCAAATTTGCCATTCGTCTGTCAGCGCTCCGTGTCCCCAGCTTGATTCCGTGAGTCGGAGCGAAGAAAGATATTATGGCCAGCAAAAAAGGCACAGACAGTGCAAGTATTCAGGGACTTACGCCTGAAGAACAGCAGATCTTCGAACGCTTCTATCAAGGGCGCGTAGACGAGGCAGCGGCGGGCGGTAGTGATAAAGACGAATTACGGGTGGCCCGGGATGTGCTGGGCGCTGCAATCACTGATGGCCTGACCCCGACCTCAGATGGCGGCACGTCTTATGTACGCCGCAAGGGAACGGACTGGAGCGACCAGGATGTGATGAAGGCTGCCCGTAATGAGATCGAGGGCGGTCGCAGCAGCGGAGCAGGAGGTAGTAAGGAGATGTTACAAGGTATCGCGATTTTGATACTCGCTCTGTTTGGAGGAGTTTATTGGTTTTTCTTTTCCGGCCCGGAAGAAGTAGATAAAGCAGGCCCGGCGACGGTAGTGTTAGCAATCACAGCGGAAGCGACAGAGGAAGCGATAGATGATGGAGAGGGAGCAGCAACCCCAATACCTACGCTTGAGGCGGATATGTTTGCCGATATCGTAGACTCTGGCGTGAAAACCGGACTGGTCACGCCACGCACACTAGAGATCAAGGGTGTCAGTTTTGTAGTACAGGCCGTGCAGGTCTCGTCCGGTGACTGGCAGCTACCGCTGGAAGAGCGGGCTGTCAACTGGATCTATGGCACGGTCATTAACTACGTCATCGGGATAGAAGCGACGGAAGATAATAAAAATCTATTGGCCTCACTGAAACCGGGCGATGAACTGCTGGTCAGGATGAGTACCGGAGATGTCTATCGCTTTGCGTATGCCGATGCGGTGCGGGTAGCGCCCCAGGCATCGGAGATATTTCGTCAAAACCGGCCGGGCATGACCCTGGTGTTACTGGGTGATACAGAGCAGGAGACCCGGGTCGTGATCCGGGCCAACTACCTGCCCGAATCAGATTATGGTTTTACAGAACAGTTGCCAGAAGTTCAGGCTGCGCTGGGCGAACGGATAGCCCTGAATGGTTCGATATATGTCACCTGCATTGAGGCCCAGGTTTTGTATGGAGCGAATGCACCGCCCGGATACGTGTGGCAGGCGGTGCAATACCGGGTCGAAAATATGGGCGAGGTGGAGGTGGCAACCGACTCATTTAAGAACCATATCGAGACGGAAGGGGTCAGTTATCCCATCGTGGCTGTACCCCATGAACTCAATCCGACACCGGACATTCCGCCGGTCCTGGCATCCGGGCAAGTGTTTTCCACAACGGCCATATATGCCATTCCTGAAACTGCGCTCAGGCAGAATATGGCCTGGGAATTTGTGCCAGGGCCATCCGGTCTGAGAGCGCGGGTCCTGCTACCGGCCTATACTGGCTTGGTGGGACCCGTAGTACAAATCTCCGCTGCCGCCCTGTCAGACGAAGGTGGTTTACAGGTATCGGTTGAAGTCACGGCTGGGTTGCGTGAGGTTGAGGTGAAACCCGAAAATTTTAAGCTAAAGGATGCCCAACTGGACCAACAACTAGAAAACGGCAATCACTTCCCCTGGCAGATCAACCCAGGTGAGACCGGCACGTTTGTGTTGCACCTACTGCCCGACGAAGGGGTCAGGATAATACAGCTGATTGTGCTAGAACATGGCTTTGAGCTGGAGTATTAAGGAGGTGTGTGCCTATTCGGAAATCAACAAAACAGCACTGATATTTTACTAAAGCTGTACTGGTCAAGAACATTCTGAACAATAGAGGAAAAAATGCAGCCCCCGTATGTTCACTGCTTAACGCAGTTTAACGCACTCTAACCAATAAAATAATAAAAATCAGCGTGTATCTGCGTTAATCTGCGTCCTAAAAAAGTGTTCAACATCATCTTGACCCCTACAGATATTTTACTGAACCATTCGGTTTAATTAATTACAAAGGAGATATTTAAGATGAAATCAAAACAAATAGTGACCGCAAATAATCTCTTCCTGAGCCTGTCGCAGCCGCATAATCTGGCAATTATTCGGATGTGCGTCTGGCTAATAATGATGGGCCTGTTTTTGGGCGCTCCCATGCTTTTTGATGGAGGAGAAGTATTCGCCCAAGGTGAGGATGTATCGGCGGCATTTACCGAAATTGTAACCGCAATTACCGACATCATTAAATCGCTGACAATAGTGGTGGGTATTTTAGGAATTACCTTCTGGGGCTTTGGTAAGGTCGCTCGTCCGGTTTTCCCAGAAATCAGTCAGATGACCAGTCAGTACATCAATGGTTTTTTAATTGGGATCGTAGCGGTTTATGTGGCTACTGCGGTGGTCGAGGCCCTGGCCGATTCCATTGGGGGCGCGGCAGGTTGACTGAATGGGTCTGTGGGGCCTGCCCGCAGACCCGATATATATTAGGAGAGTAATTGTTAATGTTATTGATGTCATATTCACAACTTATCCAATTTAAACGGCTCGAAGAGACGGCTTTTATCTTTTTAAATGGCAAACAACTGATGT
The DNA here is from genome assembly GCA_003353825.1 of Chloroflexota bacterium. The sequence continues at coordinate 2,632 of PIVW01000369.1, read as the reverse complement.
TTGGCGTGTTTGGCATCTTTGGCGGTATGAGCTTGGCTAATACCCTGGGACTAAAGGGATGGTGGGTCTGGATCGTGGTAGTTGGCGTGGCTCTGCTGGGTATTATCGCCGGGGCACGTTTTCGGGGGCTGTATGGCTACCAATATGCCTATTTTCTGCTTCGCTCTGGGCTGCATCTCAACAACACCGTGCATCCGGAGGAACTGTATGACCGTCCAGCAGATGAAGATCTGTCATACATACTGGGGGCGCAAGATGGTGGAGCGGTGGTATTGCGCCAGGCCCCCACCAGCAGACATAGTAGACCGGCTGATGTTCATGGCGGAGTTGTTTACAGCCTCCAGCCCGTGGATTTAGCGCAGCACAGCCCGCAGGCTATCAGGGTGTTGATGCAACGTTGGAGCGGTTTCTGGACCGGGCTGCGTTCTCCGGTCAGATTGGTCGTTCACTCGACCCCATTTCATGCAGACGCTGTGGTCGAACAAACCAGAACGGCCAGCCTGGAGGCCCATGAGGATTGGCGGTCAGATGCCTTGGTGGCGTATAGTCGTTTTTTAGAGCGTTTGACCCGTGAAGCGGCTATGTATCAGGCTCAGCATGAAATGGTTGTTTGGGCCAAAAGTGAGGTCGAGGCTCACGCCACTGTTACCAGCCTGGCTAGCTGGATGGGGGTGTCGGCCAGGCCAGTTGAATTGACCCCGCTTTTGGCTGGCGAATACGAGGTTGACCTGGACCATCTGTCGCCAATTGACTCGCGTCACCCCTATATCATTCTCCTGGTCAGCCACGAGTTCCTCGGTGAGTGGGGTTGGTCTGACCCGCTGGTAACTATCTTGCGCCAGACCTTCCCGGTCTCGGTAATGCTCGATGTGGATCGTAACCTGTCCTCTAATGATGCCCTCAAAGAGCTGGTCAAATATGAGAATGTTCTACTGGATGTCATCCAAAACGGTCGTGGACGTGATCCGAAGGCAGAAGGGGCCTTGCACGATGTGCGGGTAGCGATGGCCAAGGCCAATAGTGGTCACAGCTTGCATTTTGCCACAGTGGTCGTGGCAGTCAAGGGGGCTACTCTGGAGGAGGCCCGCCAGAATGTAGAAGGCGTACGCACCATGACGGCGGCCCGGCTGTCCCTGGTTTTGCTGCCCGGCGGTCAGGGCGAACTGCTTAACTTTTTTACGAGCATGCCTCGACGGGAGATTAAGCTGCCGGAAATATCCCACAACCTCACCAGCGATGGCCTGGCTGTCTCGAGCGGAATGCTTGGCTTCCGGCGACGCAGTGATGTAAATGGTATATTCTGGGGGGTCGGTTCATCTGGCGGGTCCGATACCTATCCCGTCTGGTGGAATGGATTTGGTGATAATCCGGATAAGCCGGCTGCCTATCACGGCTTATTCCTGGGGAAATCGGGCTATGGTAAAACGGTGGCGATGAACTCATTACTGTATCGCGAGGCAATGCGAGGCACTCAGGTGGTCTTTATGGAACCACAGGGTCACTCTAGGCTGCTGGCCGACATGGTTGGCGATGGAGCCAGTTACAACCCGCTCTCGATGGCGGAAATGCGGTTGAACCCGCTTGACCCCATCTTTGATGATATCAACGATCAGAAATCCTACCAGGTCAGCATCTACCGCCTGATGCTCAAACAGGTCGATCCTCAACGCCATTTGACTGCTCAAGAAGCAGGGTTGCTCGATGCTGCCCTGGGGCGGCTGTATGGAGGATTGAGTGATCCGTTGAATACACCAGCCCGCTATGTGCCGCGTCTGGAACAGTTGTGCCACCAACTGAAACGGCTGGGGGCTACAAGTCTGGCCGCTGATCTGGAATTAAACTTCGTCAGCGGGAGTATGGGTGAGGTTTTTAACCAAAGCACCACCACCGACGTGGCCCTGGCGGCAGACGTGGTTTGTTATGACTTCAAGGACATCCCGCAGTCGAGCCGGACCCTGATCTATACCCTGGTGTTGGGTCGTATCCAGCGGGTGGTGCGAGCCACAGGCCGGGTGCGGCGGCGGGTGGTTGGTATTGACGAATACGGCTGGCTGGCCCAGGAGCAGATGCTCTCTGAGACAGTGGCGATGTGGATCAAGACCTTCAGAACGTTTGGTTGCGGTATCTGGGTAGCCGAGCAGGACCTGATCAGATTGACCGGGGGAGCGGCCAGTGGGGACCTGTCCGGTCACTCGATCATTGGGAACAGCGTGTTTCAGTTATTTTTTCACCATGAGTCAGCGGCAGCCGAGGTTGTAGCCCAGACCTTTCCAAACGTAGCCCCCTACCGAGACATGTTGGAAACTTTCCCTCGCCCGCAGGATACAGGTTTGGCAGAGGCAGTGCTGCGACTACCGGATGGAGCTTACCATGCTTATATGTTACTGACAGATATAGAACGCAGGAATTTGACCGGGAGCTAAAAGATGGCTGGCGTATTATCCAAACTGTTGAATCGGGGTAAGGGTGCGGCTGGAGGGCGCTTCAAAACATCAAGTGCGAATACTACAGTGCACCTGCTAGAGATGAATCGTAAATTTGTCCTATTCATGCAGACCAAAGTGTCCAAGCTCGAGCAGAATGTATCGATGTATCAAGCCAGACCAAAGCAACAGCGGAATAATGGTCCCCT
>PIVW01000368.1 GCA_003353825.1 Chloroflexota bacterium | reverse complement strand
GCTGACAGTGCTGAATCAGGGCTACAGATGCAAAAGCGCCATCTCCAACCACGATTATCTCCCGTTCTGGATACCAACGACGCACTTGACTAACTCTGCTGCTGGGGGTGACATTGACTTCCTCCATGAACGTGGTTATTAGCACTCACATTCTACAGGTTTTGCCTTTGTCTCCCCAGTATCTCTTCATCGTAAATGGCCAAAGTCGAGCCCGAACCCTCGCATTGATTCTACTACTACGAACAGCTTTCGTCATATCGGCCTGCGAACGAGAACCTGACAACAGCTCTGTCCTCTTTGCCTGAAACCACTGGTCGCCGATGTCATCGAAGCCGCCGGAGAAAAGGATCTGGCAGCACATGTTGCCAAACACTGCCTTTATGGGCGCATAATTGCTCGTTTTTTGTTCTTATTGTAAACTCTTACAAGCATTACGCCATTTCCCCCACCTATTCAAAGGCGTTCGACATGTCTCGGATTACCTGGGTAAGTTGTATTATCGTAGTTTTTCTAATAGTTGGGCTTACACTTTTTGGCATGGGTGATTTGGCGCCGCGGCCCTCATCGGCGGCACCTGTATGTACGAACCTGCTGCTGAACAGCGATATGGAATCCGCTGGCGGGTGGATATTCGGCAGCACGCCAGCACAAGGTGATTTTTCGACACGTGTAGCACGCAGCCCGGTGCGCAGCGCTCGTTTAGGTATCACCGGTGGATCCAATGTTTCCAGCTTCTCCTCCATGCGCCAGTCCGTGTCAGTGCCGGCGGGTCAGCAACTGACCTTAAAGGTATGGGTTTTTCAGGTCAGCGAAACGCAAGATGCCGGTGATGTACAGGAGATACAGATTCTACGACCCGATGGCACTGCCGTGCGTACGCTCTGGACCCAGTTGAGCAATGATCGTACGTGGAAGGAACTGACCTTCGATATCAGCGAGTATATCGGACGCAACCTGCAAATCTATATCAATGTCTACAATAATGGTAGCGGCGGTCTCACCTCGATGTTTGTGGACGATGCTTATTTAGAATTATGCGACGATATCGCCGTGACAGCCACCCCCACTGCTACACTAGGCGTAATCGTGGTCACGGCCACACCCACCGACACGCCAAATGTCGTGACCGCCACACCCACCCTCATCGTCGTCACCAATACCCCAATCCCAACAGAAACATTGAACGTGGTGACAGCGACACCGACGCCCATCGTTGTGACCAATACCCCGACACCGACATCAACCTCGAATGTAGTTACAGCCACGCCAACACCCATTGTCGTCACCAATACCCCAACACCGACACCTTCGGGCCCTATCATTGTCACCAACACCCCTGCAACCCTACCAACCCTACCCTATCCCACGGCGACGTATACCGTGGTTCCCCCTGGCCCTGATGGTGGTTGTAAAGAATGTATTGTCAATGGTAGCTTTGAGAATAGTACGGGTTGGAAGTTTGGTCGAACGGTTTTGAAAGCAGGCTATGTGGGCGATAATCCACACACCGATTTTCGCTCAGTGCTCTCAGGAAACGCCAACTATAGCCGTCCGAACTACACATCTTACTCTTCGTTCCGCCAAAAAATTAAATTACCCAGAGGTTACAGAACCGCCTTCTTGGAATTCTGGCATTACACGATTTCCAACCAGGAATCAGGAGACTACCAAGAACTAGTCATACTAGATGGCAATACCGGACGCACACTCGATGTCATGTGGCGTGTCAATCGCAATGATCAGGCCTGGCAACAAGAACGTTTTGACATGACCCGTTATCTAGGCAAATCAATTGTTGTATATTTCAATACCTACAATAATGGTCACAACGGCCGGGCTTCTATGTATGTTGACGATGTTTCACTGAAAATATGCCCAGGTTCTGGTACTGGAAGTGGTTCGTCCGGCCCGAAAGATCCTTTTCCTGCCCATACAGTCACGCCGACACCTATTATGGTTGCTACTGCCACGCCCACCATTACCCCGGTTACATCGCAGGTGGCCGTTGTCGTTACCGCCACGTCCACTCCGAAAGGCGCAGGTGGCGAGATAATCGGTGGCTCCCCACCCCCACCAGATGAGGATGAGGCGATCACCGGCACTGCATCCCCCGCCCCTCCCACGGCGACCCCAACATTGGCAGGCCTACAACCAACAAGAGAAACGGCTCTGGCAACTCTGACGCCCGTTCCAGGTGAGGGCGTGGGTGAAAGTAACCGCTTCCCATTCCTTGAACAAATTAGGCTGTTGCTACAGTGTTTCCTGTATCTGGCGCTGATAATTGTCATCCTCTTTATCCTATATTTCCTGTATCGTTTCATTGTTGCCCTGCTCGCTCAGCGTAACCCCTAGTCGTAACGCCACTTAGAGAGAATCAGAGAGCATCAACTCTATAATGATGGTGGAATCCGTTGCTTGCGTGCAGTAGATTCGATTTGATTCTTCTAACGTGGGAATGGCAAACTGTTTGGCGGGACAGTCTTGGCGTTGGAGAACTGCTAATACTAGCATGGCGCGATCCCGCGGGTAAATTAGTCGGCATAGCGCCCCTTTATTATGCCAACGATGGTGGCACTACAACCCTCTATCTGGCGAGATGTACCGAGGTAGCTGATTATCTCGATATCATTGTGAGACAGGATTGTGAACCGGAGATTTTCGCCGGCTTTCTGCACTATCTTACAAGTGAACAAGCCGTAAGCTGGGAGCAGATCAACCTGTGCAATCTTTATGAGACTTCGCTAACCTACCAACGATTGCCAGAGTTGGCACATCAGATCGGACTTAGAGTTGAAGCCGAGCAAGGAGATGAAGTTTACAAATATCGTTTTGGCGCGGGTGACACGAAGGTAATGCGAGCACAATTTCAATGTTGATCTGTCTTGCCACGATGACAGAGCCGTGTTACTGTCTACCAGCATTTTCCTGATCTACCACAACGCTCTCACGATGCCTGAAATTCACACGCATTCCGCTGCACGTAAACCCATCTGATCGGAGGCAATCTGGCAAATGCGCATCTGTATGTTGAGTGTCCATACATGCCCACTGGCAGCACTCGGCGGCAAGAAAACCGGTGGGATGAACGTCTATTCAGCGCCAGATGTTGCCAACCAGCTTGAGCACCTCTTCATCGATCTGCAAGCAGACAAACCAATAAATGTGCAGGAGATGTCGGGACTGAGCGCTGTGGGGTAATTCCGCAGAGATGGTTAATAGCATGTGCAATCAAGTCGTTTTGCGTGACAACGTAAATGCACACTGGTTGTGGTTCAAACAGCCGGTCGAGATCATCATCACCCGCGATCCTTCGCATGTCCTGGCGTCGTTACGGCGTGTCGACGCAGCTGTAACGGAGGAGGGCCTGTTTGCAGCCGGATTTATCAGCTATGAAGCATCGCCCGCCTTTGATCCGGCTCTGTCAACACATGAGCCCAGAGGAAACCTCCCTCTGCTATGGATGGGTCTTTACAATAAACCAGAGATCCTCGACCGCCTACCTGCCCCCGGTCCTGCGACTTACACCCTGGGGGATTGGCGTCCATCAGTTGCTGAATCCAGGTTCGAACAAGCCATACAGCAGATCAAGGATCATATCGCTCGCGGTGACACCTATCAGGTCAACTATACATTTCGGCTGCGTACTCAGTTTCACGGAAGTTCTTGGCACTTATTTTACGATCTTCAGAAAGCGCAACGAGCACTGTACGGCGCCTACATCGAGACAGATGAATACGCACTTTGCTCTGCTTCTCCCGAATTGTTTTTCCACCTGGATGGTGAACGTTTGTGCTCCCGGCCGATGAAAGGCACGGCCAGCCGGGGTTACAACCTAGAAGCGGACGAGCGACAAATACAATGGTTGCAGACTTCTGAAAAGAATCGGGCCGAAAATGTCATGATCGTGGATATGGTACGGAATGATATGGGGCGCGTTGCCGATTTCGGTACGGTCAAGGTACCTAGACTTTTCGAAGTTGAGCGTTATCCCACTGTGCTACAAATGACATCGACCGTTGAGGCGCGTACCGCTGCTTCTGTGATTGATGTTTTGGAGACGCTTTTTCCCAGCGCCTCTATCACCGGGGCACCAAAAGTACGTACGATGCAGATCATCGAAGCATTGGAGCCCTCGCAACGTGGTATTTATACTGGAGCCATAGGTTTCATTGCGCCGCCGAGTGAATCAAAAAATCGAAGAGCCCAATTCAATGTGGCGATCCGTACGGTCCATGTAGATAAACGCAGTGGGCGGGCTGAATATGGTGTCGGTAGTGGCATTATCTGGGATTCGATCACGGCCTCTGAGTACCAAGAATGTAAGATGAAAGCCCAGATACTAACCATCCCCTCTCCTACATTTTCAATTATCGAGTCGATGCTGTGGGAACCAGGCCTGGGTTACTTCCTGTTGGAGAGACACCTGGCGCGCTTGAGTGATGCTGCTAAGTATTTTGTTGTATCGCTGAATGAATCTGCAGTTTTGGCAGAACTTACCGATTTAGCTGCCGCACTTCCACCACTGCCCCACAAAGTGCGCCTGTTGATATCACAGCAGGGTGAACTGTCCCTTGAGACCGCGCCAATCTCCTCTGTCAAGAATGAACGTCCACTGCGTGTGGGCTTGGCGACAGATCCTGTACATCCACAAGACACCTTTCTATACTATAAAACTACCCATCGCCTTGCTTACGAACAGGCATTAGCAAGCAGGCCGGATTGTGATGATGTTTTGTTGTGGAACGAGCGGGGGGAGATCACCGAATCCACGCGGGCGAATGTCGTTTTTCGCCTGAGTGATGCATCTCTGGTTACTCCGCCGCTCAGCAGCGGATTACTGGCAGGGACATTTCGAGCAGAATTATTGGCGCAGGGTCTGATCCAAGAGCAAATCGTCCGGGTCGAGGATCTTGATGCCATCGAGGCTATCTATCTGATTAATTCGGTACGGCGTTGGCTGGATACGCTCTGGGAACCCCATACATTGATAACCGACATCTTTTACAAAATGGAAACACCGCTTTAACACATTATTTACATATTCGCCTCATTATAGGGGTATCTAACCTATTCTCACAGAGGTGAACTATGAAAACGAGAACGATCTTTCTAACTGTTACGTTGGCAGTGCTCCTGTCAATGGTGGTGGTCCCGACCCTGGCATTTGCCCAGGAAAATGAGCTTCATCAGGACCATGGTAAGCCCGGCGATTGCCGGCATCAAGCCCGGATTGCACACCGATGGCTGGCCGTGTCGGTAGAAACGCTGGGAATGGATAAAAGTGAATTCATAAAGAGTCTGCAGTCTGGCCAGACCCCCGCTCAGATCGCAGAAGCAAGTTTTAGCAATGGGCAGGCGTTGATCGATGCCATAATTGCGGCTGAAGCTGATCTATTGGCACAGGTTGTAGATAAAAACAGACTCACACAAGAAAAGGCAGATGAGATCCTGGCCCGGCGTAGCGAACGAGCAACCAAGTGGGTGAACACCGGCGACAAGGGCATGTCGAAACGCTGCCAACGAAAAACACGCACAGCCCGCCACCGGCTGAAAATCGCCGCCGAAACGGTGGGTATTGATACAACTGATTTCGTGAAGACTATGCGAGAGGGACAGACACCCGCCGAGATCGCTATAGCCAATAACAGCAATGGCCAAGCCATAGTCGATGCCATAGTTGCAGATGCTGCAGAACGTCTGGCGCAGGCCGTGACCGATGGCAAACTCACGCAGGAAGACGCAGACGCACGCTTGGCTGAGATCAGAGCTAAAGCGACGACCTGGGTAGAGCATGGCTGGCCAGAGCGAGATAAAAAACCTGGCGATCCAAAACCCCGTGCATAAACAAGAAAAATGGGCTCTTTGGGACTTCGCGTGACGATCACGAATTTCCGTTGATGATTCCCCCACACCTAGTGGCTGGTTGTGTCAAGCGCCTAGATATAGTGTGGGAAAAATCCGTACCACGCGAAAT
>PIVW01000962.1 GCA_003353825.1 Chloroflexota bacterium | reverse complement strand
AGATAGGGAGAGAGAGAGAGAGAGAGAGAGAAGGAAAGAGAAAGAGAGGGGGGGGTGTTTGCGAGAGGAAGGAAGGAAGGAAGGAAGGAAGGAAGGAAGGAAAGAGGCCGAGAGGGAGGTAGGCAGGGAGGCACGGGCTGTGTGTGTTTGGCTGTTGTTGGTTTTCTTCCTACCGGGAGGACGCAGATTTGGGTCATCGGCTGGGTCGTCGTCCCAAAGGCGCAGGCACGGGCGCAGGCGCGGGGCACAGAACCGCAACCAGTTTCCGCAACCACTGTAGGGCTGGACGCCGACCGATAAAGTTCCTGCTGCCCTCTCTTCGCAACAACTATGGCAGACAAACCTGTGCTGCGACTGTCTGGCTAGGCTGCGCCTTGCGCCCTTCTGTGTCTACAGCACAAGCAAATAAAGCCACAGAGAAGGCGATCAATGAAAACGAGAGGTGTGATAGCGCATTATTTTTTTGCTTACTCGGTTGTTCATCGCTGTGAGATACGAGACCGTGGTTTAATCTCGGGTTGACCGGGATGGCATGGACCGCACGAATTTTGGTGAAATATGACACTGGAAAGTATCTCAAATGAGTTGTGGGTCGTGGTCGTTTGGTCATTGCCACATTGACCCGTCGTCATCTAGATCATCCTCAATAGCACATGCGTCTTTTCGTGTGCACATTAACAACCCTCGGTGCACCACGTCCATCACTTCAAGCCCGGTGCCTTCTTCAGGCTGGCGATCTTTGAAGGTGGCCCTGTGCAGCAACAAGGGGGTCTGCGTTGAGTCAGCATATGATGCAACTCAAAACGCGACGGCAACCAAAACCAAACCAGAGACAGAACGAACCTAGCGTGGCGATGAAGGGGGCGGCAATGAGACGACCTCGCACGATCTTTGGAAAATGTTCGCTGAACTTTAGCGGATTTTGAAGCGAATTTCGGTGGTCGGCAGGCGATGATCCACGATGTATGTAAAGAAAACAAGAGAACACACACGTCCGTGATGCCGGTAAAGGGCGCTTCGACTAGAGAATATAGACGTAAACCACGGTGCCGACAAAGCTCCAAACCATTTTTTCGCCGCCAACGCTTCGGAAGTCCACCAATCGGTGATTCAGAGCGACGCGAGCGACGCAGAGCGACGCAATCCCTGAAGTCGAATCGGCCCCTCCGCATCTACATCTACAACGGTGTATCTTATCTTTTGATTGGCCAGTATTAAGTTCGGTACGACGATAAAAGGTGGGTATAGAGAAATTAACAAAAATTTATTACACCAAATTACCGTAAATTGCATAGTTTTGCGGGCTACCCAGCCGTAAACTGAAACGCGTGGCTCCGCCCTGCTCCACTCCCTAGCGGTCCTTCCACCAACGGGGGGAGCCAATAACATGCCGCCGCCACGTCCGCAGCGCTCAGCCCAGCCGGGGCTAAAACACCCTCACACACACAGGCGCCTTACACTAAGTCGGCTACAACTG
>PIVW01000961.1 GCA_003353825.1 Chloroflexota bacterium | reverse complement strand
ATTTGCACTTCAGAATCGCTACGAGCCTCCACCAGAGTTTCCCCTGGCTTCACCCTATTCAGGCATAGTTCACCACCTTTCGGGTCTTAGCACATATGCTCACACTCAGACCTTGCTCCCGAAGGATTATGGCCGGCGGATTGTGCCCCTTGCGGGTCCAACCACTGTCACTTTCATTGCGCACGGGGGTTTGCCACCCCTGTACTCGCACATGTGTTAAACTCCTTGGTCCGTGTTTCAAGACGGGGTAAAGAAAACCATTTCGCCAGCATCACGAGCTATTGCTAGACTGACCTCGGTCTCACCCAGGAAATCAAAACAGCGCGGTTAAACATCTGCCGCAAGCAACAGACTACCTCCCGCACTGACATTTGCCCCGAGCTACCAAACCGATGCTGGCCCACGCACGACCACAGCGCCCCTACCGCAAGCAGCAGGAGAAATATAATCGCGCACGACACTGGTTTCCTTCGCTTCCCTTTCAGCAATTTCAGGTACTCTTTAACTCTCTTTTCAAAGTTCTTTGCATCTTTCCCTCACGGTACTTGTACGCTATCGGTCTCCCACCGATATTTAGCTTTAGATGGAATTTACCACCCGCTTTGAGCTGCAATCCCAAGCAACTCGACTCGTAGAAGGCGCATGCTATGGCGCGTCCGATCCCAGGCAAGAACGGGAGTCTCACCCTCTCAGCTGCCCTTTTCCAAGGGACTTGGCCCGGGACGACGGCCGATGCTACCTCTTCAGACCACAATTCGGTGCACGCTGGCTGTTCGAAGAACAGGAACAAGCGTTGCACAGATTCACACGGTGAGCTATCCCCGCTTCAGTCGCCCTTACTAGGGGGATCCTAGTTAGTTTCTTTTCCTCCGCTTAATTATATGCTTAAATTCAGCGGGTACTCTTACTTAATCTGAGATCCGGTTACAAGAGCTAGCAGCTTTTAACAGCTGCTAGCGTTGTATGGTGAGATCGATTAAACGAATAAACGATCTCAGGTAACCTGGGTCACTGACTGCAATTGATAAGTTAGCATTGCGTTGCTACGCACACCAGCATCCTTTGTGTTGAGCCGAAGCTAACAACCTACCAGATACGGTCTCGTTTCAACTTGGTGCAAGCTAGTTAGTATTAGCAGCAGCGCCACACACGAGGCCACACGCTTCAGCGCAGTACATCGTAGCAAGACGACACACAGCACCATAATCCAACACCGGATAATTCACATTAACCAGGTTGAGTGGGGTTCGCGGACACTCAGATAAGCATGCTCCCGGGCATATCCCGGAAGCGCAATGTGCGTTCAAAATCTTGATGATTCACGAGGTCCTGCAATTCGCATTACGTATCGCATTTCGCTGCGTTCTTCATCGTTGTGGGAGCCTAGACATCCGTTGCTGAAAGTTGTACTAGATTTTAAGGCTAATACCGAGAGGGGGCAGAGAGCTGCTTACAGTATAAGTGGCACTCCGCCGAAC
>PIVW01000960.1 GCA_003353825.1 Chloroflexota bacterium | reverse complement strand
CATCCTTCGAACCGAAACTTGGTTCCAGCGCCTCTATCTGGATCTGGGAGGCTACCGTCTTTTTGCCTAAATCTGAGCACACTATATATGGGCCTGTCACGCGAAATCCCAAAGAGCCGACATGTTTTACTCTTCCGTTTCAGAAACGTTACACGTAATGAAGTATTCGATATAGGGTAGGGATAAATGACTACACGCAACCCCCTTGATTCATGTCGATTCAGTAGCCTGCGTTTACCAACTCCGCCAATTTCTTCTCTCGCTCCTTTCGCGGCAGTTTCATAAGACTCTCCCCAACCAGCATGGCATCGGCCCGCATGGTTTTCAACGCCCGCACATCTTCGGCGTTGCCAATACCACTCTCACTGACGACAATCACATCATCAGGCATTTGCGCTCGCAAGCGGGCGGTGTTATTCAGATCGACGCTGAAATCTCGCAGATCTCGGTTATTGACCCCGACAAGGCGCGGGTTCTGGCGTAGCGCTCGTTCCAGCTCCACCTCATCATGTACCTCGACCAGCGCTTCTAGCCCTTGTTTGTGAGTATATGCCAGTAGATCCCGGTATTCACTATCTCCCAGCACTGCCATGATCAACAAAATGGCGTCAGCCCCGGCCACCTTCGCTTCTAACACCTGGTAAGGATCGTAGATAAAATCCTTGCGCAGCACCGGCAGCATGATTTTATTCACTCGAAAGTGTTCTTTGATGCTGGTCAGGTATTCGAGTTGGCCCTGAAAAAAACGGGCATCGGTAAGACAGGAGATCGCCGAAGCACGACCGCTCGCATAGGTTTGGGCCAGCTTCACGGGATCGAAGTCTTTGCACAACAAGCCCTGGCTGGGGGAGGCGCGTTTGACTTCGGCGATGAGGCGGACACCTGGTTGGGCGAGGGCGGCAGCAAAATCTTGCGCAGGTGGGGTGAAGGTTGCCAGGGCGCGTAAATTCGACTCGGGCACGATCTCTTTCTGCTTGGGGACTTCTTGCCGTTTCCAGGCCAGGATGTCATCCAGGATCTTCCCCTGGTTTTTTAGTCGTTTGGATCGTTTCATAAGGTTCAACCTATGGAGAATGGCGATCGATATTCAACTTACACCATCCAAAGCCTGAAAAACATCTTCGCAACTAACCTCTTCACTTTGGACGCCTTCCCGGATAGCCGCTGCCATTGCCACATCTTCGATTACTTTCGTAAACTGATCGAATAAGAGGTCGCGTTGCTCCTCAATGGTTTCACACACAGCTTGCTTGAACAGGTCTTTCATACGAGCTTCATTTGCCAGCAATGTACTCATAGTTGACTTCCATGGTGCAATGATTACTACCATCCATTATAAACTAGTAGGCTCCAATTCGCCGATACCTCGCAGTGGAAATCACACAAATGCTTGTGATTTCTCGATGAGTGCATCCAGCTTTGCCAGTGCAGCACCAGAATCGATGCTTTGCTGAGCCATGTTGATAGCATCATCCCAA
>PIVW01000959.1 GCA_003353825.1 Chloroflexota bacterium | reverse complement strand
ACGAGGTGGAGTCTCTATTCATCTCCATACCTGACACGCTGTATGCCGCGTTCTTTTTTTCTTTTTTTTTCCCAGCAAGCCTTGGGGGGATTCAGGATTCAGGAGGGGTAATTGGGCCTGCTAAAGGCATCCCCTGCAGACAGTCTTGTTGTCGAAGGGTTACTCCGTGCTGTCTGTTTCGACGCTGGGCCTTGGCCGTTGTCGGACCTCCTTAGTGCGTAGCGCTCGCGAGGCTTTACTACTCGGAGGGCTACAGGCTGCACATCTTACGTCGATGTGGCATGATTCTGTCAAACATGGCCTGACAAAAGGGGGGGGAAAACAGGAAACAGTGGGGGTGGAGTGGGCTAATAAAAAAGCGTCCCCTGTGTTAGGAAATGTTGTGAACGTAACTTAGATGGTAAATCAAGCCTTGGGCTGTTTTTGCGTGGAATGGTCCCCCGTGAGGTCCTCGGCTACAGCTTGGTACGGGACAGACATTATCTCCCTTCATCGAGTCAGCAAAGCATGTCCGGCAGCAATTCCACTTGCACTTGTCCGGGTGGATACAGCGGTAGTACTCAGCGGAACAACGTTGGTTGCACAGAGAACAATTTGGTAGTGAAATGACATCAACGGTTACCCTCCGAGCAGGACACGAACAAGAAGGACACATGGGTGCGCATCCCTCGCCATTCTCCTTCGTCGCCAAGGCCGTAACATGTTTCCTGCAATCAGCGTTCCACTTTGATCGGTCCAGGGTTGTAGCAACACCAATATCACCCATGTCGTCCCCCAATTGATGCCGCCACTTTCTTTCTCGGCCAACCCTCGTCCCACACATATCCGCAGTCAACAGGAATCTTGACAACTCCACATCGGGCCGCCTGCAGATGTGGCCAAAGAATCTCAGTCGCTTCTGCTGGAGGACCCTGTCGATCGTCCACACCGGCTCACCCCCGCTCAGGTTGCTAATGCGCTGACGAACTTCGGTGTCGTTCAGTCGGTCACTGTAACGCACACCGACAAGGTAGCGTAGGTGCGAGTGGTACGTGTACTCCAAGGTCCGCACCTGATCCTTGCTGAGTACAACTGTCTCCAAACCATACAGCAGAACTGGAATCACAAAGGCACGGTATATCCTCAGTTTTAACTTCACGGTGATGTCCAGAGACCACACCGACCTCTTCAGGTCCCAGAACACTGAGCTCGCCTTGCCAGTCCGCGCCTCCAGCTCCTTACCCATGTCCCCATTCGGCGCAATGATCGATCCGAGATATTTGAATATCTCGACCACTTTCAACTTCAATCCTGCTATAACTACCTCCGGTTCAGGTTCGTCATTGGGGTTGAACAAGAGCAGGATCTCCGTTTTGTCTGTGGCAAGTTGCAACCCCCATTCACCCGAAACCTCAGCCAAAGTCGTAATGTAGAGCCGAAGATCGTCAATTGACTCAGCCAGAATCGCGGCGTCATCGGCATACAGTATATCGGGGGGG
>PIVW01000958.1 GCA_003353825.1 Chloroflexota bacterium | reverse complement strand
AACAGGTCAGCATAGAGACGCAAGCCGGCCAAGCGAAATGGTTTGCGTCCACTGCGAGAGAGAACGCGGCGCAAGCGAGCGGCATAGGCAGCCACCAACTCATCTGTTTGCTGTTGTCGGTTGGGTGGGGTCAATGTGGTCTTGGCGGCTGTTGCAGTATCGGAGGATCGCTGGTGACTACCATGCTCATGGACCAAGACGTTACTGCCATGCAAAACAGTGCGTACTTCGGCTATGGTTTGCGGGGCGACAACGGTTTGAGCGGCGGTGGTCTGCACGGGTGCAGGAGGCAATTTGTCACAGCCACCCTGCTGGGCAGCTTGAACAACCGCCTTGACTTGATGCAATTCTGGCGGTGGAGTGACCGCCATGCCGGTGGCAATCAGTGTGGGCGTCCCCTCCGCACTACGCTGTTTGGCTTCAGATTGCACTTGACGTAACGTTGGACCGGCAGCAGCTCGTACCTGCTTACGCAGTTGCGTTTTCATGTGTTCATCAGCGTCGTAGATCGGCGTTACAGCATTGCTCAGGTAATGTGCCTGACAATACTGATGGGACCAATCAGGCCAAGTTGCCTGCAAAGCCTTGAGCAAAGCCCCCTGTTTGTCGCTCACCGCCCCCAGCCAGGGCAAGATCCAGGGCTTCCACCGGGGCCAGGAAGGCCTTGAGTGTGGACTCATCGACACGAGGCAACCAACCGGCAGCCAACAAAGTGCCGGTCAACAACTCCCGGGCTATCCACAATTGCGGCTGTCCCCCTTCCGGTTCCAAACCATCAACGCTGAGGATCAGCCCCCCACGCTTGGTAGCAGCAGCCTTCAACTTGTCTACATCAAGACGCCCGGCACAGGCCAGCAGTGCCAGGTACTCCCGGTAGAGATTACTGAGATGACGCTCACTGACACGGATGTGCTCAGGCAGCTCAGCTCTAATTTGGCCGAAGGTCTGTTTTCCATAATCCCGCTGATAACCGATCTGGGCCAATACATCTAGACCATAGCTCGAATGGGGCAAGCTCAGGTGGGCTGCCTCCGCAGACAAGTAGGTGATCTGTGCGTGCTGGGGACAATAACGTCCTCGACTGCCAACCCACACATTCTCCTCCAGTGTCTGAATTGCCTTGCGCCAACTCAAGTAGCGACGCGACCGCAATGGCCCTGCACATATGAGGCAGTTCTTGATTTTGGCATGGTAGTGTTGACGATTTGTGCATTCTACTGCTTTGCGGCCGCCCTAACCCCACCTCCCAGCACAACTGCACCCTTCAGAAAATACATCACCCTCCTCTTTGTACTGCTCTGCCTCCATTGTCAAAACCCGGCTCAACTGCCGCCGTAACCCTTTTCGCTGCTTCTTGCTCAATCGATAGCGACGCAGAGGATTGATGTAGGGCCGTCGCCGACCCTGCCCTGAACCAATCCACTCCGCCCAGATATCTATCACCTGCCCTCTCACGGCTGTTGGGGCCATTGACGCTTG
>PIVW01000957.1 GCA_003353825.1 Chloroflexota bacterium | reverse complement strand
GCGCGGATCGGTATCGAGCATGGCTCCATCACAGGTGACATTCTCCGGACAACCACCTTGCACCAGGCTGTCGGATATCGTTACTTGACTAGTACCTACAACATACAGAACAGACCCGACATGACCCCAGAAGATACCGTTGTGAATAGTCAGGCTGCTATCGTAGCTGTACATGCCGCCGCCGTCAGAGCGTGCCGAATTAGCCGTGAAGGTGACGTTTGTGAGGGTTGGATTGCTATACCAGGAGTTGTACATGCCGCCGCCGCGTGAGCCTGCCGAATTTGCCACGAAGGTGACGTTTGTGAGGGTTGGATTGCTTTCGGAGTTGTACATGCCGCCGCCGTCAGAGCGTGCCGAATTAGCCGTGAAGGTGACGTTTGTGAGGGTTGGACTGCTATAGTAGTTATACATGCCGCCGCCGCCGGCGCCGCCGCCATAGTCTGCCGAATTAGCCGTGAAGGTGACGTTTGTGAGGGTTGGATTGCTATTATTGTCGTTGAACATGCCGCCGCCGTGGCCTGCTGAATTAGCCGTGAAGGTGACGTTGGTGAGGGTCGGATTGCTATCGAAGTTGTACATGCCGCCGCCGATATCTTGTACCAATGTTTCGCCCGTTGCCGCCCCGGCAGTGATGAAGAAACCATCCAATGTCGTCGTTTCGCCAACCCATTTCGCCATGAGCACATGATAGGCGTTTTCACCCACGGGATTGGCTGTAGTGGTGAGCACCCCGCGCTCATCCGCAAGGTCATTGCCGTCTATATCGCCGCTGAGTACGGTGGCATAGGCTTGCCAATCACGTAGAGAGATATCCCCTTCCTGACCAGGTATGCCGGCGAAACCGCCGTACATAGCCACACCATCCACTAGTTTGAATGTGGAGCTGCGTGGGTCCTCCTCCTCTGTGCGTTGGCTGGGCACATACACACCTTGGGCCACCCAGATCTGGTCGCCGGCCTGGGCTAGGTCAAGAGCGGATTGCAGGCTGGTGAAGGCGTCACTCCAAGAGGCACCGTCGTTGACCCCTGCCGTTTTCACGACATCCACATAGTAGATCGCGCCCTGGTCGGGGGTTGTACGAAGGTTGGGTTGAGCACTGACGCCTGAGGACAGTAGCAACGGAAGGAGAAGCACCAGTGATATCAATACAATGATGCCGGCAGGCAAGTGAGCAAATCGTCGTGGGGAAGGGGTTGTGGTTTTAGCAGTCATGATCCGACTCCGTGAAGGTGTATGAGCGAAAAGGGATGTTTTGACAGAGAAAGGCAGGGCGAAACCACATGCCAATTTAACGCATTATCGACGGCAACCAGAGTGATTCGTTCAACTGTATGTACTCATAGGCGCCCATATCGACGGAACCACCTACAATGCGAGGAAAGCCCTGCAGGTCGTAGGGGATAGGCTCTGCGGTATCGCCATCGCCGTCGAGGTCTGAAGAATCAGATGGCAGCCAGTCGTTATTACCGGCGTCAATAGCG
>PIVW01000367.1 GCA_003353825.1 Chloroflexota bacterium | reverse complement strand
CAGCGCTAATCCCTGGGCAGCGGTGATGGGATTTTGTGAACGATTGATGTGCCCCCAACGAGTCTGCACAAAGGCCAGCTCGGGGTTAGCTACGAGGGGGGGGAGGGCGCGTTGCAACCAGTCGGGATTTGGTGCGAAGTCGGCATCGAATATCGCTACGAATTCGCCGGTCGCTAAAGGCAGCGCTTCGGCCAAGGCGCCCGCCTTAAAGCCGTAGCGGTTGTGGCGATGGATGTACTCAATATTCTTGCCCTGCTCCTGCTGCAACTGTGCCACCCAACTTGTCAATAAGGAGGCTGTGCGGTCGCTCGAATCATCGAGAATCTGAATTTGTAATTTATCTTCGGGATACTCCAGTGATGCGACTGCATCGGCAACACGTCTAGCTACGTGGGGTTCGTTATATATCGGCACCTGGACCGTAACTGGCGGCCACTCGTTTGTATGACTATCTGATACATCCAGCCAATCGTGTCGCCGCCGATGTCTCACGAAAAGTACAATCGAGCTGAGAACAAAGCAGCCATAGAGGATGAGCAAAGCGCCGGCAAACTGGTAGAGTACGGGAATGATCGAGCCGAGTAGTGTCATAGAATTTAGCGTTTAACCGCCCGCGGCCGTGAACCTGGAATGATTCACGTCTACGAGCGGACTTGTTGAAGTTTACAAGAGTGTACCTAATAAGCCAGATAGTTTAACAGATCAATACTGATATCTGCATATGCTTGAGCCGCGGTGTGCACATCGACTAACAAGATATGTTCATCAGCGGTATGGGCCAGACTGTCATCTCCGGGGCCAAAGCCGATGGTGGGAATGCCGGCCTCGCCCATGGTATAGGTGCCATCGGTAGAAAACGCCCAAACGCCGACTGTTGGTTTTCGTCCCAGACTGCGTTCCAACGAAGACGAGAGTGTGCTCAATAGAGGATGGTCTTCTGCCAACAACCAGGCAGGATAGACTTCTTGGCCTTCGATTTCGTAACCGGTATAACTGCTGCTGCGAAAATAGCCGGTTCTTACCTGGCCGCGAATACCTTCACGTCGCATGGTTGCTTCAACTTCTGCCAATGCCTTGGTCGCCGTCTCCCCAAGGGTCAAGCGGCGGTCGATCACCATATCACAGCGATCGGGGATAACATTGCGGCTACCTGCCACAGTTGTGACCTGTGTAACGGCAATACTTCCGGCGCCAAGCACAGGATCAGACATCAAGCCGCCATTGAGCAACTCGATGCCAAAAATCAACTTGGCCGCACCGGATAGAGCATTTTCACCTTGTTGCGGCGCCGAAGCATGGCAAGACCGGCCCAAAGTTGTCGCCTTCATCTCCATGCGTCCCCGCTGACCCCGAGAGAGTTGTAAATCGGTCGGTTCTCCAAGGATGATCCAATCGGGCCGGATTCTCTCTTCTTCCACCAACACTCGCATAGCCATGCCCTCGGTCGGCTCTTCTTGCACCACGGCCGCCATGATCACCTCTCCCGGCAACTCAATCTGGTGTTCCGCCAACAATGCTATCCCGTAGATCATAGCTGCCAGAGCACCTTTCATATCAGTGCTGCCACGCCCATAGAGACGACCCGCGTCGATTTCAGCACCGAAAGGGTCACGTGTCCAGGCATTGCGGTCGCCAATATCTACGGTATCCATGTGTGCGTTGAGCAGCAGAGTGGGGCCACCAGGCTGGCCATAGCGGCCCACGACATTGCCGATGCAGTCGGTTCGGACGCTGCGAAACCCCAGCGTTCGCATTTCGGAGGCCACCAGGCGCGCTACCGATGCTTCTTGCCCTGACAAGCTGGGGGTCTGCACCAGTTGTTTGAGAAAGGCAGTGCAAGCTCCTAGCATCTGCTTTTCGAGTGATGTGCGTTGTGTAGTTCCACGGGGCATAAAGAACCTCGACATGGGGGGAGTGCTTGACGTTGCGCGATATTCACGTCGCGCTACAATAGTGAGCGCCTAATAGGCGCCTTCACCAGATAAGACTTTGGGTATAGTTCGCAATAGGATACTGATATCGAGTCTTGGAGACCAGTTCTCGACATAGTAGATGTCAAGGAGGGCCATTTCGTCGAACGTGAGATTTGAGCGGCCGGAGACTTGCCAGAGACCGGTCATGCCTGGCACAACATCCAACCTTTTGCGATGCCAGGGTTCATACTCGTCGACTTCTTCTGGTAAGGCCGGGCGCGGTCCTACCAAGCTCATGTCTCCCAGCAAGACATTGAACACCTGTGGTATCTCATCAAAACTAAATCTGCGTAGCAGTCGCCCCGTACGTGTGAGGCGAGGATCATCTTTGATTTTGAAGAGAGGGCCATCTGCTTCGTTGAGTTCGGCCAGTTGCAAGCGCTGCGATTCGGCGTCGGCGATCATCGAGCGGAATTTGTAGGCGTGAAAGGTGGCACCATCTTTGCCAATACGTTCTTGCACAAAGATGGCAGGGCCGGGTGAATCCCATTTGATGGCAATCGCCATGATCAGCATGAGAGGCAGGGCGATGAGTAGTCCTACAAAGGTTATCAGCAGGTCAAGCGTACGTTTTATGGCATAGCTTGCACCAGATATCGATACATTTTTGGTACTCAAAATGGGAATACCGTCCAGAATCTCTACATCGACCTTATCCAGACTCAATTGCAGGACATCAGGCACCACGCGTGCGCGAACACTTAAGCGTTCGCACTCGTTGAGAACTACCATGATACGGCGGTGGTACTGCCAGGGTAACGTGACGATGACCTCATCAACCTGATTTTCGATGACGACGAGAGAGAGATTGTCGATAGCACCCAACGCCGGGAAAGAGCCCACATCACGTTGCCCGCGCTCAGGATTATCGTCGAGGAATCCCACCGCTTCGAATCCGAGATCTGGTTTGGCCAGGAGGACGCGCATGATCATGCGGCTGACCTCACCGGCTCCGACAAGTAAAACACGTCGAGTACCAATACCGCGCCGGCGCAAGCTTGCCATCACGGAACGGTTTACCACTCGAGCTGCAGCGACGAACAGAAGGATGAGTATGCCGGCTATACCATAGACCAGACGTGAGTGATATGCTGGCTGGAACATGTAATTCCCTACCATCAAGATAATGGTTACGGTTGTAGCGCCATTGAGCAGACGATAGAACTCGTTGAGATAGCTGGTCCCGCGCGGTAGCCTGTAGACACCTTCAAGGACAAATGCCCCAATAATGAGTACTGCGGCCAGAATCGACACCCACAAATAGAAATCAAAGCTGGTGTATGATGCTGGATCGACAGCCCTGTACCATTGCAATTCGTACCGCACAAACCACGCCAGATGGAATGCCCCCACAACGAGTACACCGTCGATCAGCGCCAAGACGGGTTTGTGAAATCGCAACAATCGCTCAGCTTTCATACTCGCTCCATGACACGTCGGTAGAGAGCGGCCGTGTCTGAGGCGGTCGTATCCCAACTAAACCGTCTACTCTGCAAGAACCCCATATTACGCATCTCAAGAGATTGATCGTCATTTTCGAGAACGTTCATCATTGCGCTCGCAAGCGCATCTGTGTCATCAGGATCGATGACAAGAGCTGCTTTGCCTGCTACTTCCGGTAAACTACTTGCAGTAGATGTAATCGCGGGCGTGCCGCATGCCATGGCTTCGGCTACCGGCAGGCCGAAGCCTTCGTAAAGGGAGGGATAAACAAAGAGGCTGGCGGCATTGTACAACCAGGGTAGGGCTTCTGCCGGTACGAATCCCAGGAAGTGTACATGAGATTGCAGGTTGAGTTCATCTACGCGTTTGAAGATCGTGCCATAGTGCCAGCCTTTGCCTCCACCGACCAATAGAGGTAGAGGATGGCGGCTGAGTTGACGATATTGGGCGTAGGCTTCGAATAACGCCACATGGTTTTTTCGTGGTTCCAGGGTTCCCAGGGTAAGGATGAAACGTTTGGGCCAACCCTTTTGCTTACGATATGTCGCTACCTCTTCGCTTGAAAGGTGCCGGTACATGCTATCTACACCGTTGTAAATGACATCGATCTTCGTTGCAGGGATATGTAGCAGGCGCTGTAGATCAGCTTTTGTTGCTTGCGAGACAGCGATCACCCGTCGGGCTCGTTTACAACTCAGGGCGGTGATGCGAGATAAGTAAAGTCGATTAGTCGGACGGAAAATCTGTGGATAGTGCAAAAAACTAAGGTCGTGTACCGTTACTACGCTGGGGATAGAGAATATCCTGGGTATCGCATATGCCAGGCCATGTGCAAGGTCAACATGTTGTCCTCTCATGGTCAGCGGGACTATAGTCTGTTCCCAGAGAATGCGGCCGTAAGGATGTCGTATTGGAAAGGTCGATTCATGTAAAACCATGCCTGTTGGCGCCACAAAGTCTTTGTCGCCGGTGAACGCCAGATACTGTAACGAGCGGTCTTGCTGTGGCAAATGATGCAGCAATTGGTGGCTGTAGATGTGTATCCCGGCGCCACGATAGGTCTGCACGGTCGAAAGTAACGTAGCAATGAGCCCGATTTTCGGTGTTTTGACAGCATCTGTAGAAGCGAACACCCCGTTATTATATGTCAATCGTCAACTGAAGAGCCAATCAACTGACGATTTGGGGTGAATCTTGTTTCTGGAGGATTGAGATAAACCGAACGAATTGGCACAGTGGTTTAGACCGCACTGCGAATCTGTCACCAAGCATTCCTCGACAGGGACGTGTTAGGTCGACACTGGTGCAAGAATACCCGATGATTCGTGTCCACCTTGCATAACAATCGACAGGACACGGACGAGGCAATTGATTTTTCCTACGATCTGTGGGTGCGATTACACATACTGCTGATGCTACGATTCCTGTCGATCCGCTTGAGCAGGCTGGTAGATGCTGTAATTTGACGCGGTCAGCGAAGATCAGCCCACAGATGAGTCAGAATACAAATATCCGTGGTTCTTTGCACTCTTTGGGAAAAATACGTGACATCCCCCTCTGCAAACGCGTTATGCAATACGACCTCCTCCAATTCACAATCAAGGTTTGCTCGATTGACCAAATCATAAAGCAAAGAGAACTCACCTTGTTGTAAGTAGCCAATCAACGCTCCCCTTGCTGGCAATGATTGAGCATATTTGCCATCATGAAATCTTTTAATGCCATCAGTTACATAATGTAGGCAGTAATCCTGGCTTCTGCCTTCTCTTTTTATACGCACCAGTTTGCATTCCACATCGTAATCATACTGGGCATGGTCTGGCGTGTTACAAGAAAACCTGATATCAGGGTGCCCATATGGTTTCTCTGAATCTTCGTTTTCAAATGTGGATGCCTCAGGTTGTATTGTCCACGCTAGTTTGAGTTTCTTTTTTGTTCGGTACAAATAGGGTCGCAAGTTTCCGGAGGTTTTGAGTTCGCCATCTTCTGGTCCAACCGATTGGCTTGCAATGAGTTGTCGAAGAGCCTCCACAAGACAAGCATGTATCCGTTTTTCTTCGTCTTCAGTCCAAAGTTGTAATGATGCCCAATCCATTATGAAGGCCCTCTATTCTTCTGCCATTCTAGCCTGAATACCTCGGTTAGGAGTTCTTGGGCATCCTGGCGAGCCATTGATTTAGTCCATAAGCGGCGCTCGGCTCTTTTGATAATAAACATTGAGGAATCAGTCAGGTCTTTGATTATTCTGTCAATATAAATCTGAGAACTGCGCTCCTGAAGTAACGAGCGACTCAACTGTCGAAACCATCGTTGCCAGTCTGCGTTGTCAGTAACAGGCTTATGGACTTGAGAAGTTCCCAAATCTACTAACTCAAAAACCATACCAACTAGCAAGCCATTATGGGGTGCGAAAATTCTAGTTTCTAACTCTTTCTCCCGTGCTGCAAGCCTATTCTGCCAAACGTCCAAGAAGGCAACTTTATAACTTTCTAACCAATCAACAGACGGCGGCTTCACTGCCTGGGCATTCGTCGCGCAGTCGTAGGGATCGAGCACAACAAGCCCGACGCCATCGAGGCGATGCGCGCCGCGGCG
>PIVW01000366.1 GCA_003353825.1 Chloroflexota bacterium | reverse complement strand
CGTCCACCGCTACAGCCACGCCGACCCATACACCTACGTTCACGCCCACCGCCACACCCACCTCTACACATACCCCTACAGCCACGTCCACCGCTACAGCCACGCCGACCCATACACCTACGTTCACGCCCACCGCCACACCCACCTCTACGCATACCCCTACAGCCACGCCCACCAGGACGTCCACAACCGCCCCAACGGTGACACTGAGCCTTTGCGCCGCAGCCGATAGCATGGTCACTGACGCCAACCCAGGCGGGAACTACGGCGCAGATGTCGATCTGCGGGTGGGCTACGGAGCCGGGCAGAACGAACCTTTTTCCTACCGTTCCCTGCTCCAATTCGATCTCTCATTCATCCCCTCTGACGCTCGCGTCCGTAGCGCTATCTTGGAAACTCAACTCAATGGCTACGAGGCAGCGGCGCCGGTTGACGTTCATCTCTATCAGGTTAGAGACCGCTGGGAAGAAATGCTAGTCACCTGGCAAAACCAGCCAGACGTCCAACAACCCTGGGCCGTGCGTACGCCGGTTGATGGCAACGTTGGTGCAAACTTTAGCTGGGGCATCAGCGAATTGGCGCAATTTTGGATCACCGACCCCGACCAGAATCACGGTATAGAATTGCGTGGCCCCGAGGGCGGCGCCTTTTGGTCTCGCACGTTCGATAGCCGCCACTATACACCCTTCTGTCCTCGTCTGACACTACAACTACAGTCATCCAATCCTGTCCCTACGCCCACCTTCACTCCCACGGCCACACCCACAGCCACTGTGACCCCTGCCTGTCCTCAGGCCGACACCGGTGGTGATTCCTTCCAGCAGGCCACTGCTATTAATACAAACGGCAATTTGGTCTGGGAGTATATTTGTCCCAGCGGCGATGTTGATTGGTGGCAATTCCCCGCCGAAGCCAACCAGGAGATCACGATCCATCTAGGCTGGATGCCACAAGCGCCGCCGGCCGACTACGATCTCTTCTTGGTCAGTCCCAGCGGCGGCCAGGTGGCCAGCTCGGAAAGATGGGGAGCGGACAAAGACGAATACATCAATGTCACCGTGTATCAAGCAGGCAACTATGGTGTGCTGGTACGCGGCAAAGGCGTAGCCGATTGGAGCAACAAGACGCCTTACCAACTAAGCGTCGAAACCAAGTATGTTTGTATCGATCCGGATGACGCTGGCGATACCTTCTTCACTGCCTCACCCATTCAGCCTAGCATCCCCCAGGCTAACATCAAACACGAAACCTATGGCTACATTTGTTCTGAAGGGGACGAAGACCTGTATAAATTTTATGTATCCGCCGGCCAAAACGTGCTCGTCACCGCCAAGTTGAGCGAGCTGCCCGCCGACTACAACCTCTATCTCTACTCGGGGGATGGCCAGTTCCTGGGCCAGTCTACCAACACGGGTACGAGCGACGAATCTATTCTATATTCCGCCCAGAACATGCCAGGTGAGTTCCGAGTGCACGTGCAGGGCGCGACCTGGTCCTCTAATCACTCGCAGTCTTACAAGCTGGAAGTGAGCCTGATGGGCACGGCCGATATGATCGTGCAGGGTATTGAAGTGACGCAAGTGATTCAGGACCTGAACAATACCGTGCCACTGGCAGCAGGCAAACCGACTATTGCCCGCGTCTATGTTGGGGCCGGAGGCATCGTACATGGCCCCATCTCCGGTGTGACGGTGCAGTTGAAGGCCTGGCAGATGGTTTGGGGGCAGCCGGTGGCCCTGCCCGGCGTCCTTACTTTGGGACCCGTCGCCCGCCCCAACGGCGTACTCAATACGGCCAAGCGCCTGAACTATAACGATAGCTATAATTTCATCCTACCCGCCGCCTGGATGACCGGCGCCGATATCAAGTTGGAAGCCGAGGTCAATCCTGCAGCAACCGTGCCCGAAACCTTCTTCGGCAACAACATGGCGCAAACCGGCGTGATTGACATGCGCACAACCGCAGCGCTCAACATCGGATTTGTACCGGTGCGCGCCGCCACTCTCACGCCCTCGCTCACAGGGAACACGCTGATCACCAACATGGTGGCCTATCTGCGTGCCGTGTTCCCCGCCAAAACCATCAATATCTGGAATAAATCGGGCGGACCACTAGACGCCAACTACAACTACAATATGCCCGGCGACGGCACCTGTGGCGATGGCTGGAGTGATCTCCTGGACGATCTGGATGACATCCGCGACGATTGGAGTAACCGCCCGGCTAACGCCTTCGTGTACGGTTTGCTCGATTCGGGCGTACCGCCTGGCCCGGGCCACGGTTGCGGACGTATGGGCGATCCCGTCGCCGCCGGTATGTTGGACAGTGGAAGCGGCCAGACTATTGCCCACGAAATGGGTCACAATTTTGGCCGCAAGCACGCCCCTTGCGGCGTCCCCGATCCTGATGGCAATTTCCCCACTTATGTCAATCCCCAGAGCACGCCCTACCCCTCCGGCTCGATCGGCCAGGTGGGATTAAACGCATCCACACACCAGACCTTCAATCCCACCATTGCCAAAGACCTCATGAGCTATTGCGGGCCAGCCTGGTTCTCGCCCTATAACTACGGTGCGATTCTTAACAAGATGCCGTCGGTAGGGGCTGCAAGCGTCATAAGTCAGACCTCGCCCCACATCACAATATCCGGAGATGTCATCGCAGGCCAGATCGAACTGCCGCGCCCCTTCTGGATCCGTGACCGAGTGGATGGCATGTACGGCGAAGCGGGCGAAGGCTCCTACAGCGTGATTCTACAGAACGCCGCCGGAGGCACATTGTTCGAACGTCATTTCGAGCCGCCCACTGAGATTATCGCTACCGACCACGATCCCGGCCATTTCCGTGAAACCCTGCCCTATCTGTCCGAAACCACTGTCATCGTTTTTACCCATGAAGGCAAGGAGTTGCGAGTCGTGCCCGTCAGCCCGCACGCGCCCACGGTGCAGGTGCTCAGTCCCAATGGCGGTGAAATGTGGGATGGTGACGGGCCGTACACCATTCGTTGGCAGGCCGACGACCAGGATGGGGACTCACTGACCTCCCGCATCCAGTACTCCTCCGATGGCGGCGCCGGTTGGCAACCGCTGGCTGTCAATCTTCAGGGTAACGAGTTCGCTGTCGTAGCCAGCGACTTACCCGGCGGCAGTGACAGCCTGGTTCGGATCATGGCCAGCGACGGGGTCAATACCACCGTCGCTGTGAGTGATGGGTCCTTCACGGTGAGCGACAAGGCGCCGTTTGTCTGGATCATCCAACCTGAAAGTGGCGCCGTACTCTATCCCGAACAGCCGGTCATCCTTCAGGGCGTCGCTACCGATCCCGAAGAAGGTCCGTTGCCCGACGAGCACCTTACCTGGAATTCAGATGTAGACGGGTCTCTAGGTCAAGGCGCCGATCTGGCGGTCCCCGGTTTATCCGCAGGTGTGCATCGACTAACGCTCGCTGCTGAGGATGGCGCCGGGCATGTTACCGAAACCGACATCATTCTTCTCGTTGGCCGCGGTCCCTATTTGCCGGTGATCACGCAAAACGCAGAACCGTAGGCGCTAACGAAACGCTAATTGTGCGCAAATGCATATCTAATGGTAGACCGGTATGTTGTATCTGCAGCGTTGTATCTGCGATTGAGTTTCACCACATCGAGGCGACGCACTCCCTATTTTGACCGATGAGCGCAGATCAACTAAGATAACGACTCGATTAAATGAATTCCCTGCAAGATGGAGTTGCAGTTACATGCCGATTTACGAATATACTTGCGATACCTGTTTAGATGAATTTGAAATGCGCCGCTCCTTTTCGGAGGAGGGTATACCACCTTGCCCAACATGTAACGGCACAGGGCAGGTTCGGCGTCGTTTTTCAACCCCCGCCATCGTGTTCAAGGGTTCCGGTTTTTATGTGACCGATGCTCGTGACAAGAACAGCACGGGCAAACCCGCGAATCGATCATCAGAATCGTCTGGTTCTGCAGAATCATCCGGCAATAAAGACACGAAGTCTGCTAAGCAGGAACAGAAGACAAAACCAACCAAAAAAGAACCGAAGAATACAGACTAGCTGAAGGTGATGTCAATATGACTTCAAAACGGGCGCCTGCCACAGGCGCCCGTTTTTGTATCTTCACTGATCTACCCAATCAATGCGCTCGACGGGTCTGGCTGAACTACACAAAAACTCAAGTGTAGCTTTTAGAAACAAATCAGGCTGATCAAAGGGTAATACATGTCCGGCATCCCGGAGAACACGTAATCGGGCTTGTGGTAATCTGTTCATGAGATCATGTGCGCAGCGCCGGGGCACCGTTGCATCACGATCACCGATCAGCACCAGAGCCGGAGCGGTGATCGTGTGAAGCTGGCTTAGTAGGTTTAAACGAGCGATCTCTATCATGGTGCGACGCATGACTCCAAGATCATTGCAACGAATGCGCTGGTGAACGATTTTTTGAGCGGCTGGATTATCAAATAGACTGGCAGCGACATACTGTGCCAACAGATCCATATTACGGGCTGATGCGTAAAGACGGCTCAGACGATGCTTCACGGATCCCAGACCATTGCTGCGCAGCTTTGCAAACGTATTGACCAAAACCATGCGTTCAACTCTATGGCTATATGTGAGGGCGAATTGTAAAGTCACACAGCCCCCCAATGAAAGCCCCAGCATGCAGGATTTCTCGATACCGACATGGTCGAGCACCAGACTCACATCGTTTGCCATTCTGGAAACGGCATAACCTCCGTGTTCGGCCAAACTGCTCTGCCCATGGCCTCGTAAATCGATGAGAATTAGGCGATGGTGGGCCGCCAACCCCGAAGACACCAAAAACCAGTCTGTACATGAAGATCCCAAGCCATGTATCAATACCAGAGGTGGCCCCTCGCCCAATGTACAGTAATGGATTCTGGCGCCGGGCACGTCGACATATTCTGAAGGCAGTCCCAATAATGAGAATTGTGGAACCACAAGCTCAGTTACCATGTCTGGTCTCCGTTAATTCACGCTAGGCACGAGCCAATTCGACCACAAGAAGGTCAAGTGCCATGTTCGCTTCCATCTTTCCGGTTTTTATAGCTATGTCAGTCGCCAGAAGGCGATCATAGATACGAGCCAATTGTGAAACCGAGTATTGGCGCACCTGCTTCATCGCTTTTTCCGTCGGGTAAGGGTGTAGTTTGATCTGTGTGGATATTTCCTCTTTTCTCTTGCCCTGAAGTGAAAGGGTCTGTACCTGAATCATAATCCTGTACTGACGCACGATCATTGTAAGGAGATACAAAGGATGCGCCCCCTCGTTACGCAACTTGGTTAATAACCTAAACGCCTTCACCGTCTGTCGTTGCCCAAGTGCATCAACCATTTCAAATATGCTGGCCTCCTGAGCATAGGGTGTCAGCAGATTGACATCCTCTTTCTGTATGGGGCGTTTACCGGCATATAAGCCTAATTTCTCAATCTCGCTGTCCAACAGTCGCAAATCAGACCCGATAAATGTGGCAAGATCATAAGCGACCCCGCGCCCCAGTTTTGCGCCTTTTTGGCTGGCACGTTGTTCGATCCATTTTGCCAGTTCTCCTCCTTTGGTCGAAGGGGCCGAAAACAGGTCCACATTTCCACGCTCTCCCAAGACTTTGACGGCTTTTAGTATTGTATGGGTTGCTTTGATACGCTTGCTTTCAACAAAAACCAATCGAGTTGTATCTGGAACCGTTACAATATACTCCGCTAACCAACCGAGAAAACCCCCACCTGTCTGGCCTGATCCACTATCTTTTACCTTTTTCTCCCCCAATCTTGCCAATAAGTCCGTTACCAAGACCAAGCGATAATCGCCAAGAAATGGCAGAACGTCACAGTGATGCTGCAACTCCTGTCGATTCACTGTGCGACCATCCAACTCTGTGAGATTAAGGTCGCCGTATTCCCCTAAGTCCGCACGAAGTTCGGCAATACGTTCACTTTTGGTGAACTCATCGGCACCATGAAAAATATGAATCATGCCTGTACACTCACCTC
>PIVW01000365.1 GCA_003353825.1 Chloroflexota bacterium | reverse complement strand
CTTCGGTAGAAGCGGCAGGTCGCCAAAAGGCTCGAGGCCATTGTCGACCACGATCGAGCCGTCGCCAAATATGGTGTAGAGGCAGGTGTGTGTGAAGCCGTTCGCCTTGAATCCTTGCGCCTGAACGACCGCTTCGATCTGCACGGTTTGCGGCCCCAGCGCTTCGGCGCGGAACGATTTGGCGTGGTATTGCATCTGGCTCAGGCCGGTTTGCAAATAAGTTTGACCCCCAAAGCGTTTGTCGGGGCGCAAACACTACAAGATAAAGTCTTTGTGATCACCGGAACCCTGCCGACATGGAGCCGGGAGCAAGCGGCGGCAGTGATCAAGAAACATGGCGGAAAAGTGACAGGTTCAGTTTCAGGCAAAACCGACTACCTACTGGCGGGTGAGCGCGCTGGCGCCAAACTGACAAAGGCCGAAAAATTGGGTGTGCCCACTTTAACAGAGCAGGCACTGCGAGAATTATTGGGGCTGCCTGCGGCGTCGGGTTTGTTAGGTTAGGCCAAGTCGACGACTGCGTGCTAAACTAGACAGTCGCGCATCAATGCAAATATCCAAACTTAACAACTCCTGATTGGTATATCCACATGTTCCGTCCAGCAAACGTCTCCTTGCAGTGCCCACAATGCAGTTTTAGTTATCAAGCGCCCGTTTTCAGTATTATCGATATAGGACAAACGCCCGAACTCAAACAAGTGCTTTTAGCAGGCCAACTAAATGCCAGCCAATGCCCCAATTGCCGCAATGTCAATTATCTGGCCACACCAGTCCTTTACCATGATCCCGAAAATGAGTTTTTGGGAATATTTATGCCCCAACAGCTCAACATGGCAGAATCACAGCGCCAGAAGGCACTCGGTGATTTGACCAAAGCGCTGATGGATGCCCTACCCGCCGAACAGCGCCGAGGCTACATGCTAACTCCTCAGCAATTCCTTTCAATGGAAGGTCTGACTGAGAAGATACTCGGATTCGACGGCATCACGCCTGACATGATTGCAGCCAATCGCAAAAAAGTTAATCTAACACAAGAACTGGCCGTGCTCAGTGATGACGACATAGCCTTCAATATCGCAGTGAAAGAGAACGAGGAACTCCTGGATGATGAGTTCTTCATGCTAATAAGCAGCTATATCAACACATCTGAGTCCCAAGGACAGACGGAGCAGGCCGAGTTACTGGCTGATTTGCGCGAGAAGCTCTTGCCCCTGACAGCGGCAGGACAGAAGATACAACGCCAGCGCCAGGCGGTCGCCCGTTTAGGTACATCACCTAGCCAGGATGAAGTTTTACAAGCGGTGTTGGATGCCGATTCTGACGAATTGGATGCCATTGCTGTAGCGATTGCACCCGTTATAGACTATCAGTTCTTCGAAGTCCTAACTGCTCGAATCGAGTCTCTCTCTGGAGAAGAGAGAGTACAAATGGAGCAGAAACGAGAGCGTTTGGTAGAGGTACAGCAAAACCTGCGTCAGGCTGAAGAAGAACGACTTGGCGCAGCCGCAGAGATATTGCAGAAATTGCTCAGTGCCGAAGACATTGAAAATGCGGTCGATGAGATGTTACCTTACCTCGATCGTACCGTACTGTCCGTCCTTATGCTCAATATCTCCAATGCTGAAGAGAAGGGGGCGACGGCGGCAGTCGCACGCTTGCGTTCGCTGTACGATCTGATTGTTAGCAAAATGCAAGGCGCCATGCCCCCCGAACTATTGCTGCTCCTAAAGCTCGCCGAAGCGGACTATCCCCATGAAACCAGGGCTTTACTACGCGAGAATAAAGAAATTGTCAATCAAGAATTCCTCGACATGTTACAGGCCAATATCGAACAGATGGAGGCCGAAGAGGGTGAAGATGAAGGGCGAGAGTTAGCAATGCGCCATTTTCGTAACATCCTTACTCAAGCCCGTTTGGGCGCCTGAGTAGATCGTAACCTTCAGGTCAGCATATTTTACAACCCTCCTACTATGCATATCGGCATGTTCTGCAACGCCTATAAACCGGTTATCAGTGGCGTTGTGCGCTCAATTGATTTGTATCGGCAGGGTCTGCGGCAATCGGGTCATTTTGTGGCGCTCTTTGCTCCGGATAGTAAGGGCTATGAAGATGATGAAGCCTTTGTCTTTCGCTATCCGGCCCTGTCCCTGCCAATTGACATCGAGTACACATTTCCTGTCATCGTCGCCCCCCAGATAACATGGTTGATGCCGAGGCTCAAGCTGGATATCTTACACTCGCATCATCCCATGCTGGTGGGCAAAGAAGCGGTTAGTTTCGGGCGAGAATTGGATGTTCCCATCATTTTCACTTTTCACACAATGTACCATGAATACACCCATTACCTAGGTGTAGACGCCGACATCGTCAAGCAGATCGTGCGTCGATTGATCGGCGATTATGTGCGCAAAGTAGACAGGGTGATCGCACCCTCGGCTCGAGTACGCGATCTCTTGCCTAGTTATCGCGTGGAAGGTCCTGTAGACATTCTGCCGACACCAGTTGATTTGACATTGTTTCCTCGTCGTGATGTCCTGCCTTTCTCAGACCCAGACAGAATCGACCTAATCTATGTAGGCAGAATCGCAAAAGAAAAAAATGTCGAACTGATGCTTCAGGCCTTTGCTCGGGCCGCCCGCCAGGACCAACGCTTGTACTTGCGTGTCATTGGTGATGGACCGGAATTGGCGAAACTGCAAGCAGATACCATTCGCATGCAGATACAAAGCAGGGTTGAGTTTACGGGGGCGATACCCTTTAAGCAGGTGCCGCTGGAGCTTTCCCGAGCTGATATGTTCATCTTTTGCTCTACGACCGAGACGCAAGGCCTGGTGATCCTCGAAGCGATGGCGGCCGGTTTGCCCCTCGTCATTGTGCGATGCCCGGCCCTGTTGGATGTGGCACAACAAAATGTCGATACGATTGTCGCACGAGAAGATGAGCAGGATGTTGCCCGGGCGATCCTCTCATTGGCACGAGACAGCAATAAGGCGCAAGCAATGGGTAAGGCTGCGCGTGCCAATGCCCGACGTTACAGCGTCCCTGCCCTGAGCAGCCGGCTCGTGGATATTTACCAAGACACCATTGATGACTATCAGCGCAATCGACATCTATGAATGTAGAGATCATTACAACCGGCACCGAGCTTCTCTTGGGAGAGATCGTTGATACCAATGCTACCTACATCGCCCGTGAACTGCGCTCACTTGGGATGAATCTCTTTTACAAGACAACGGTAGGGGACAATCGCCGTCGATTGGCGGATGTATTGCGGTTGGGCGCTGCCAGATCAGATGTCATCATCGTCACGGGAGGGCTCGGACCCACAGTAGACGATATCACTCGTGATGCGGTGGCAGATGCCAGTGGGCGTCCTCTAGAGCAACGGCGAGAAATTGTGGAAAATTTGCGAGCAATGTTTGCGAGTTGGGGACGTACTCTCACAGAGAACAATCTCAGGCAAACGTTTCTGCCTATCGGCTCAACCCTGATCCCTAATCCCATCGGTACCGCTCCAGGATTTTTGACCGAAAGCGATGGTAGCATGGTCATCTGTTTGCCGGGCGTGCCCAGAGAGATGAAACGGATGATGGCAGACTGGGTGGTCCCCTTTTTACAAGAGCGAGCCGGTGATAGCGCCCGCGTGCTCGTAACGCGCACACTGCACACAGCGGGAATCGGGGAGAGCGCCATTGATGATCGTATTACTCACCTGATGATTGTCCACAATCCAACAGTCGGATTGGCTGCCCATTTGGGTAGGGTAGATGTGCGGATTACGGCGAGCGCCCCCACAGATACTGAGGCTAGGGCCCTAATCGAAACGGTGGAAGATGAGTTGCGTGATGAACTCGGACGCTGGATTTACGGCGCTGATGGAGATACGCTTGGCAGCGTTGTGGCCAATTTGCTAAAGCAACAATCGGCGATTCTGGCTATTGCAGAAACCAATACGGCAGGTCGGATCGCATCCAGTTTTCGGGATAGCGAGATGGGCGTTCTCGGTGAGACGATCCAGGCCAATACCCTATCCTCATTGGCGGAGAGCCTGAGCCCCGACACGCTTGTGAGCTTGGACCGGGAAAGCGTTGTAGCCGTTGCCACGCGGTTACGGACACGCAGCGCCGCCGACTATGCGCTGGTTTTGTTGGGAACAACCGAACCCGGCCAAGGTTTTTGGTCGGACGATCGCGGTGAGACCTGGCTAGGCTTGGCTACACCGCATACCGTTATGACTCATCGATTCGAAGTGGGTGGGATCGACGAGTTCTCTGGTAGTTGGCTGGCGATCTATGCCCTGAATTATGTGCGGCGGCAATTATTAGGCCAATATGGTACTGAACTGACGTAGTCGATATGTTCCTATTTGTATTTCTGGACGGCATTGGCATAGGACCCGACTCAGCGGAGAATCCTTTCTCCGTTGCCAAATTACCTGCTTTCGAACGGCTTTCTGGTGGCAGATTGATTACGGGCGTCAGCCTAAGTGCGCCTAATCAACTTGCCAAACCCATCGATGCCAACCTGGGCGTGCAAGGTTTACCACAGAGCGCCACCGGCCAAACAGCGCTTTTTACAGGGGTCAATGGCCCTCAACTGGAAGGCATGCACATCAGCGCCTTTCCCACACGTGCATTACGTGAGGCTATTGCTGAACACAGCATCCTCAAGCAAGCGAGTGAGGCAGGGTATCGAGTGACCTTCGCCAATGCCTTCAGTCAGCAGTATTGGGATTCTGCCGCTTGCCGGCGCAATCGCCACTCGGCCACCACCTGGACCAATATCGCCGCAGACTTGCCCTTTCGTGATTTCGACGATCTGAGCCAGGGCAAGGCTGTCTACTGGGATATCACCCATGAGATCGCAAGCGCTAGTTATGCGCCTGAGTTACCCTATGTACCGCCATCACTTGCCGGTGAACGCCTTGCCGCACTGGCAGTAGGCTACGACCTGGTGCTTTACGAGACTTTCCTTCCCGACCTAGTCGGACACAGGCGTATAGACATGTCGCCCATAGAGACACTTTTACGCATCGATGATATGCTTGCAGGGGTAATGGGGCATCTACCATCACAGGCCACAATACTCATCACTTCAGATCACGGCAATCTCGAGGATCCCACCACCAAGGGTCATACCTACAACCCGGTCCCTCTTTTGGTCTGGGGACCGGGTGCGCAACGATTCGAAGATGTATCCGATCTTACGGGGATTACGCCTGCCATATTAGCCTATCTCGCAGAGATGCCTCTCCTAAAGTCTCTTTCCTGACTACATTGTAATCGTGCTCAACCACCCCCTTCCCCAAGAATACGCTGTCAGGGTTATAGTAGGCTCAACCAACCGGCCAAAGTTACGAGCTGTTCGCCAAGCCCTGGTTAGTCGTTGGCCAAATGTCACGGTCGATGCCTGTGATGCTCCCTCTGGTGTTGGCACGCAGCCCTTTGGCGCTGCTGAAACATTGTTGGGCGCCAGCAATCGTGCTCAGTTCGCCCTCAAGCATTCCAGTTCAGATATGGGCATTGGTTTGGAGGGAGGAATCGAACAGGGGCCCGGCGGTGACTATCTGCTTGGTTGGGTAGCTATCCTGGATGCAAGTGGGCGCCTGGGTACCGCCAGCACCGGGCGTGTGCTGCTGCCGCCTCGATTGGCGGAGGAAGTAAGGTTGGGCGTAGAATTAGGGTCTGCTATCGATCGCTGGCTTGGCCGACAAGGTACTCGCCACGATTCTGGCGTCATCGGCGTATTGACAGATGGCCTGGTGCAAAGAGATGCGGCATTTGCGCAAGGTATCATACTTGCCTTGGCTCCCTTCCTACATCCCGACTTGTATCCCTGACAGTTCCACTATAGGTCTCAGGACAGGTTGACTTACGGAATCGCTCCCTGAAATGGCGAAAGAGTTGAGTAAGTTCTCTAGCAATTGTTCCCAGACGGCGCTGTGAAAATGAGGCCCCGTTGGGGCAGGTAGCAAGTAGCAGGTCGCAGGTACAACTTCGCTTGCAGACAAGGTTGAACTTGCCACTTGCAACGTGCCACT
>PIVW01000956.1 GCA_003353825.1 Chloroflexota bacterium | reverse complement strand
TCATAGAAGTCACATGATGGCTTCATCTTTGTCAGCCTATCTCGGAGAGATGTATAAAATCCGTGGAATTTTTAGTAATTCCAGTATTTATAAGTATACTTACCTCTTCAACCACATTAGCCTTACAGTGTCAACTGTAATGATTACCCCAAAAAATAGGTATGGAAATACCTATAAAAACCCATCTTTTGGCTTCACTGGTACCCACAGTGCCATCTGGTGTGCGACTGGTGCAACCGTCTGTACACGTGCGATACGCGCATGCGCGTAACCTCATCTTTTCCCTTTGGCCCGCCAGTATAGGACGTGCCAAAGAGAGTTACTCCAAGTTTTCAACAGGATAAGTACTTCAAACATCCTTTTATTTCAGATCGAGCAGTACCTGCTATTTAGTAGTCAGTTCTGACCCTGCAGGGACAGAAACGGACGAAAGATTAAGCTCGTATCACGACTTGTGAGGCAATTTGTCTGTAAGGTCTGCCGTCATACAGCCTGAGACAACATGGCCGATCGAGGCCGTGGTAGAAAAAGGAGCAGGAAACCTGCACCACCTCGACCAGCTGACCCCGAATCTTCCTCTGATTCTTCTGATGAAGTTGATGAGGAACGGTCAGTAGTAGTGTACGTGCCTCCATTACCCGTGCCTGACACGAAAGGCCTCAAGCCAGGTCAGAAACGGGACCTAATGGGACATATCATGGCTCTGTGGGACACCCATGTACATTGTGTAGCGTGCCGACGCGCGCTGCATGGTGGCCAGGAATGCTCTCGTGAGCATACCTGCGATACATGCTGGTCATGGCCCCGGAGTATGTGGCATAAGCACGAAAGGTCAAGGAGGAAGGCAGCCAAGGAGTCAGCTCGACGGGCGAGGAAACGAGCCCTAGAGACGTCTCCGGACCAATCCTCAGCCCCACCAACTCCCGCAAAACGTGCCAAGCAATCGAAGCGACAGCTGTCCTTCCCTAATGCTTCGGCCACTGCTGGTCAGCAGACGCGGAGGAAGGAGGGGAGAAAGGCGCTTACGGCCAAGGGATCCGTTCCCGAGGCATCCGGCCCCTTTGCTGGCATGATTAAATCCTTGGTCAAGGAAAATCAAGCCATGATGGAGAGGTTCATGGTCTCCATGGACAGGCGTTACGCGCTACCACCCCCGGTGGGACCGCCGAGGCCAGCCCCGGAGACCCGGCCCGTACCTAAACAGAGCAGGCCAAAACCGGCTCAATCTAGGCGACGTGGCCAGGAGAATCCCCCGTGGGTTCCACCCGGGACCAACGGAGTTTCTCCGCTGAATAGGCATCATGCTGGCCAGTTACCTCCCCAACGTGGGATCAAGGCAACCAGCCAACAGAACGGCCTAGCCGCGAGGCAGACTCTAGCGAGACTGCCAGCCCAGGGGCCCCCGCCCACGGGTAGCGGCACCTCTGACTCCCGTCGCCCGGGGACCCCGGTACGCCCGGGGACCCCGGTGCGTCCGGAGACCCCGGTACGCCC
>PIVW01000955.1 GCA_003353825.1 Chloroflexota bacterium | reverse complement strand
CGCCGCTGGTAACAGCGGGCATCACGCCACGGTTCTGACGGCCAGTCCCGGGAACTGGAGTGAAAGGGATACCCAGTTTATGCGAATGGAGGTGAACTGCGAGGGTTGATGTGTGAGCTAGGCCTAGATGTTCTATCCTTTCGGCTTCTTCGTTTCCTTCCTTTCTTTTTCCTTCTTCTCTGCCGTACTCTTAATGGTTTCCAGAGACACCTCGCGCTTCTTGCGGCGGATGTACCACTCATCGAACAGGAGCTCGAGAAGATTGATCATCGTCTGGGCCTCGTTGGGATCGATGTCGATGATCAGGTCAATATTGTTCTCCATGTGGGCGCCAATGTTGCCCAGCTTGCGGACGTGCGTGAGGGCATCCGTCGTGTCTATCAAGACGTGTCTTTGTGCGCCAGCCTTAACCTGCTTCTCCAGTTCGGTGATCTCGTCGATCAGGCTGCTCTTTTTGATGTCGCAGAAGTCCCGGATCATACCCTGTAGACAACGGCGGGTAAGGGTGGCGCTGGCCTTGGGGCTGAGGTCGCGGATAAGGCAAGCCTCGGAGTAGTCCTGACGAATTGCCTCCGGTATATATTCCGGCAAGTGTTTGGCGCTACTCTCCGGAAGCAGGGACCATTTTTTTATCACGCCGGCTGGCTTAAGGGGTCCTCCTTGATAACCTCGCTCAAGTTTCCATAGCGCGAATGCAAGGGTTAATTCTCGGCATTCTGTGTTAGCGCAAGCAATGGTAGCTACTACTGCTTCAATATCTCTATGTTTACTGCCTTTGTTTTTAATGTAAAAATTTTCCTCGCTATGGCGACTGTTAACAGCTGCTTGGGCGTGACCGCAATATGAGCAAGTCCAATTGAAGTCCACCATTGTAGCCCCCCCCTACAATCCTATTATCGTAAGCACTATATCGCTAAGGTTGCTATGAGAAAAGCCCATAGGCGAGGCGGGTAGAGGGTAGGTTGTCGACCGTCAAACTTCGGCGACGGAAATCCGTCAGACTTTTAACATCGCCCGAAAGTTTCCCATCTCGACAGCACCGCCCGCACCAATGCATACTCTTAAGGCACGGGGGCCGTTGGGGAAGTGGGCATGACCGATCCGAACGCAACCATCGAAGCGGCAAAGATCACTGCGGCAGCAATCATCGGAGCGGCAAAGATCACTGCGGCCGGAGGCATATTTGTGGCCGTTATTGGCGCGGGCGTCTGGTGGATCCGCCGCAACAAAAAACCCAAGCCAAAATCAGGGAACCTGCTTTTCGAAAAGGTTCCCCATCCCAACCCCAACTTCTTCGGCCGTGACGATCTGCTTCGGGCGTTGCACGGTGCCCTGACGGCCAATCTTGCGGCGGCGCTGACCCAGAACCAGGCCGTCACCGGCATGGGCGGCATCGGCAAGACCGAACTGGCCAAGGCCTACTGCCACAAACACCGCGACGATTATGCCTGGGTGTTCTGGCTGGCCGCTGAGGACCCGAGCACGCTCGGCGCC
>PIVW01000364.1 GCA_003353825.1 Chloroflexota bacterium | reverse complement strand
TGTGCTGAATACCGAAGAAAGAAGCCCTGGACGAAAGTATGAATTCGTCGCGGGTGTTTTGTGTTGGACAAAATTCAAATATCGACAAAACTTTGTCGATGTTGGCGCTGTAAGCGCCTGGTCGTGCTGGCCTTGGCCATACGTGGCGAGCGCTACGAGATGCAGATAATCGAGTCTCCACAGGCCGAAGCAGGTGCCTGGGCCATGGAGATCTCACCCGAACAAGCGCAATTCGACCGAATCAAGCCCGATCCTGATACCCAGCGCATTTTCAGCCTGGCGCGCGGGCGACCACCGGTAGAAGGAGTGCGGATCGATGTTCCGGACGGGCGCCGTGACTGGTTTTGGGATCAGCGCTCCTATCCCTTAGAAACCATCCCACCCGCTGCCAATACCAAGGCATTGCAGCAAGCTCGCAATCAGATTGCAAGCCAGTCGCTGGCACAGAGCTGGCAATCTTTAGGGCCCTCACCCATCAAACAGGGCTCACTTGGCATTAGTAGTTGCATACAATCCGATTGTGATACCTGGCGAGCCGATCTCAGCGGCCGTATCAAGGCCATCGTCTTCCATCCCAACAATGCCAACATACTCTATGTTGCAACAGCAACCGGCGGTATTTGGAAGAGCAGCGACGGCGGCAACAGCTTTACTCCACTGACCGACGATCAACCGATCATGGCCACCCATAGCCTGGCCATCGATCCCAACAATCCTAATACACTGTATGCCGGGAGCGGAGAGATCGGAGGGTCTTACGGCATTGGCGTGCTTAAAACCACAGATGGCGGCCAGAGCTGGACGGTGTTGGGGAGGACTGAATTCGAAGGCATGGTCGTTTCTGCCATCATCGTTCACCCACAGAACAGCAATATCGTCTACGCCTCTACAACCAATGCCACCCATGGCTCAAAACAGGGCAAATATGCGCCAAAACGTGGCGTGTTTGTCTCCACCGATGGTGGGCAAAGCTGACAGGGCACGCTGGGATGCGCAGACTGTTACGGTGTCTCCGACCTGGTCATGGATGACACCGATCCCAGGGTGCTGTATGCCGGTGGTGGCGCCATCGGTATCTTTAAGACCACTGATGGTGGTAACAGTTGGACTCAAATGACCAGCGGTCTGCCCGACAGGGGTTTTGGGCGCATCGAGCTTGCTATTGGATCGGGCGCAGGCGCAAGTGTGCTTTACGCCGGCTATGATGCAGTGGTCAATTCAGGCGGCAGTCTAAAGCCCTGGGGACTGATCTACCGATCGACCAACGGCGGCCAGAGCTGGCAGAATCTGCGCAATGCACCCAACTACTGCAGCAGTCAATGCTGGTATGACAACATCATCACTGTCGATCCGAGCAATGCCAATATCGTCTATATCGGTGGCAATTACTTCGACCATGACCCGGACGCTTTTTCAGAAGGTGTCGTCCTCAAATCTAACGATGGTGGAGATTCCTGGTTCGACATGACACCTTCCACATCGCTGGATAAAGCCATGCACGCCGACATGCATGCCATTGCCATCAGACCCAATAATACCAACGAGGTCTGGATCGGCAATGACGGTGGTCTTTATCGATCCAGCAACGGCGGCGGCACCTGGCAAAACAAAAACAGTAACCTGGGAACTCTTCAATTCGTGGGTATAGGCGTGCATCCCACCAATCCCAATATCGCCTTTGGCGGCTTGCAGGACAATGCCAAGGCTAAATTCGATGGCAGCAGTTGGACAGGCATGGACACAGGAGATGGTGGTTATTCGGCCATCGATCCATTTAACCCGACCATCTGGTATGGTTCCCGCTTCAGCTCACAAGACTGTTGTGTGCAGTTCCAACGCAACGACAAGGGTGGAACCGCACCCCTGGCTGATTGGCAGAGCAAGGCTGAAGGCATCGATGTCAACGATCGCGTTGCCTTTTACGCTCCTATCGCCCTCGATCCCTCAACCCGGGCGTGATCTACACCGGCACCTATCGCCTTTATCGCACTGCCAATCGAGGCGATTCCTGGCAAGCGATCAGTGGCGACCTGACGGGAGGGGAACAGAGTCGGGGCAGGCTCATAGCCATCGCCGTCGCACCCTCAGATCCTGGCACGATTTACACGGGGTCTTCGGATGGACTCGTGGCTGTCACGCGAAACCAGGGTAGTAGTTGGAGTGATGTCACTGGCTCATCGATGCCCAATCGATATGTATCGGATATCGCCGTTTCGCCACAGTCGGCGACGAAAGCCTATGTCACCTTCAATGGCTTCAGCACACACACGCCCGCTAAGCCGGGCAAAATCTTCAGGACAAGCAACGCCGGTGGCAGTTGGCAGGATATCACCAACAATCTGCCAGATGTGCCTGTTCTATCCATCGCCCTTGATCCGGAGAATGCCAATCATCTCTATGTCGGCACCGACATCGGTGTATTTCGCTCGACCAATGATGGTACAAGCTGGTCTTTCTTCAGTCAGGGCTTGGCGACTATCCCGATTACGGATCTGTTCCTGAACAGCAACACGCGTCAACTCTGGGCTGCCAGCTATGGCCGCGGCGTCTATGGCCTGAATTTGGGCGGCAGTGCACCAACGCCTACATCTACGCCATCTGCGCAATCGTTGCGGATGTACCTGCCCATGAATCTGAAGTCAGTGAGGTTGGCGCCTACGCCTACGCCACCATCAACAGGTCCGGCCCCAGGCGACTGGCAGGGAGACAAGACCACCTTCTCAGTCACCGCAGATCAGCGAGATGCCTGGAATGTACGGGTGAATATACCGGTACCAGGTTGTGAGATCTGGTTGCAATACCCAATTGCCCCCATTCAAGGGAACCGTTTTGATTATGTCGTTGACCTGCGTGAGCAAGGCAAATGGACCAACAGCGGCCGCTTTAGCAATAGCACCACAGCACAAGGCACGGTACAAGTTGACAACATGTACTTCGGTATGTCGTGTGGCAACTGGTCGGGCACGGTGAACTGGACTGCAACGTGGCAGGGTGGGAGCGGAACCGATCCTACGCCTACACCCACCGCTACCCGCCGTCCGCCCACTGCCACACCCAGCAGCCGCAGCGGCATCTACGGACAGGTAAGTTACCAGGATCAAGGCGTTGGCGGCGTCAACCTCATCTTACGGCGCTGCCCTTCAAACGACAGCTGTGATTTTCAAACCAGCAAGGTGACAACCACCACCACAGATGCCAACGGCTACTACAGCTTCACCGGCGCCCCTTCACTGCCCGGCAATAACATCTATTTTGTCTATTTCTATAACCACAGTGACGGCGGCAATACACCTAACGACCACTATCTCTGGCGCTGGTATGGCACTGATATCACCAGCTACAGTTCGGGCGCCAATGTCTCAGGCGGCGACTTCGATATCGCCGACATCGAGTTGACAGGCCCCGCGACTGAGCAAACTTCGTTGCCTGCAACATTCACCTGGAATAAGCGAGACATGACCGGCGAACGATATGCCTGGGAACTCTTTGATCTGAGCAGTGGTGCTTCAAAATGCTTTAGTGATCCCAGCACCAATGCCAGTTTCCAACTTTCAAGCAATACGTTTGTCAATGATTGCGGCGGCAACTATGGCACAACCTACGGCTGGTTTGCGTGAGCTATCGATGGCGCTAGCTGGGATAAAAACCAAGGCTTTGGCGATTCTTACTACTACGCCCCGATCGGCTTCACAGGTGGTTCTGCTACGGCCACCCCCACGCCAACTCGCAGACCTACAGCAACCCCCACGACCGTATTCACCCCAACGCCAACTCGTACATCCACACCCATCCCTGGCAACAGCATCAGTGGGCGGGTGACGGCTTACGGCGCCTCTGCCGCTGGTGTAACCCTGCAACTGCTTATCTGCGACGGCGGGGGCTGTTCCGTTGAAACAACGACGCCAAGCAACGGCAGTGGTAACTATCAATTCTCGAACGTCGCCGATTCGAATCCGGGCGGTCTCGCGAGTCGTGATGACCGTGCCCGGCTTCAGGGCCTTGATCCCGTGACGAGTCCGTGCTGTCGCTGGTACCACAGGGGTTCCAGCCGTCGATTCCTTCTTGGGTTTCATCCCTCCAGAGCTTGCTCACACAGTGCTACATTCACCGAGTCATAGTTGGGCTTACCATTGCCGCCGCGCAATACGATATGGCCGTGTTGGTTGCCTTTGGTATGAATAACGGCAACCTGTCCTTCGGCGTTGATACCCAGGAAACGATGGGGGTGTTCAACTGATTGCAACGCATTGATTGCAACAGTCAGGCCGCCATCAGTGCCATTTTTAAAACCAACTGAGCAGGATAGTCCACTAGCCATCTCCCGGTGAGTCTGAGACTCAGTAGTTCGAGCGCCAATAGCGGACCAGGCGATCAGATCCTGAATATATTGTGGCGAAATTGGATCGAGAGCTTCAGTCGATAGAGGCAGCCCCATATCAGCCAGATCAATCAGCAGTTGGCGACCAATACGCAGTCCGTCTTGGATCTGAAAGGAGTCATTCAACTGAGGGTCGTTGATCAGACCTTTCCAGCCCACAGTGGTACGTGGCTTTTCGAAATAAACACGCATTACGATATAAAGCGTATCTTTCAGTTCTTCGGCTAACTTTTGCAGACGCTGGCCATACTCGATGGCCGCATCAACGTCATGGATAGAGCAGGGACCAACAACGACGAACAACCGCTTGTCGCTGCCATCCAGAATATTTTTGATTGTTTGTCGACCTTCCAGTACAGACTCCATCGCAGCCTGAGTGAGGGGCATCTGAGCTTTCAATTGATCTGGTGTTACCAGAACGGTTTGGGATTCGACGTTAAGGTCGTCAACACGTATATCGGTCATTGCAACTTCCTAGTGGTTTAAGCCTTGGCATCCGAATATAGATCCTTGGATACCATCAGGGGGCATATGTTGAATAGTCTAACGCTTAAAGCGTTGTTAATCCCCCAAAAATGAAGGCCAATATACCCCCCTGAACAAGGTGATTCAATAATCAGCAAGCTGATGTTGCCAGATTTAGCTCAGGGAAGCCTGTTTTTGGGTTGTATGAGTGTTTTTTGATCACAAAAGCCGAACAGTAATGTTGTGGGGGGCAATGAGTATTACGGATATGAGCAGAATGTTAAGCAAATGATAGGCGGTGATTGTCTGGCAGGTAATCGCGGAAAATTGCGGCGACTTTTTGGATGCTGGGCCGCATAACGATGAGAGTAAGTTTTTCCTCGATCACGGGGAAACGTTCTATACAGCTGCGTCCTTCAGGGGTTTGCAGCATTTGCATAAGAATCGGAGCGATCAATAGATCCGCCAGGCTAATATTTTCTCCAGCTAGATAGCTGTTGTGTTGGTAAGCACGGGCTAGCTGTTGTATCGCTGTTCCTATTTCGTGCAGTGCTGGCGTTATGGTCTGTTGGTCTGGCCGACCATGTTCTCCTCGCGGGAAAACATACTGGCCCACCAGCATACTAATGCAGGGCTTATGGTAGTAACTGTTTATTGCGCTGATCCATTGTTCCATCAGAGCCGCTTCTAATGGTGTATCTGGGATCAATGAGGGGCCGCTGCCAGTTTGATCGATGTAACGACAAATCGCCGAGGTTTCGTAGAGTTTTACATGCTCTATCTGACAAGCGGGTATACGCCCAAATGGATGCAGCTGCAAGTGAGTCTGGCTGCGTAATACACTTGGGGTATCGTGGCCTTCAACCTGAAGCGTGTAGGGGACGCCTTTTTCTTCGCAGGTGAGGCTAACTGTCTGTACATAATGACTGATAGGGGTGCCGATGATCGTTATCGGGGAAGAAGTCATGGAATAACCTCTTCGAAGTGGCAGCTAGCGGGAAAATAAAGGGCGGTTCGTACCGGGTTGGTCTCCATGGCTGAAATGGCGCTTGCATAGAGGCTCAATTGACGGCGGTAACGAGCGACTTCCTGTTCTACAAATGAGGTCAGAGATTGTCCATCGGCAGCTGCTGAGGTTTTGTAGTCAATGATCCAGCGAGTACCGCTACGGTCAATAAAGGTACGATCGATCACCAGCTGT
>PIVW01000954.1 GCA_003353825.1 Chloroflexota bacterium | reverse complement strand
TATGCTGCCTGTAGGCGATCTATACCACCCCAGGACAGTGC
Source organism: Chloroflexota bacterium (assembly GCA_003353825.1). Next base: position 1,454 of record PIVW01000954.1, on the reverse strand, counting down.
TTATGAAGCGGCCACGCCGCGCGAAGTGCTGTTTCCCCAGAAAAACCCCGCCGTCAGGCTGTATATTTCAAAGTTATGCGGAAAACCATGATCACTGTATTAATCTCTGCGACAACTGAATGGAATGTCGTTAAGGGTCTCTTGCCCGGAATGGCCATTCGACGTTCTCCATTCGGCGAATGGGGTTATCTCGATCCGGGTTACGGGAACTCGACAGAGAAAGTCATAGTTTTCCATGGTGGTTGGGGAAAAATCAGTGCTGCTGCTTCAACCCAGTTCGTCATTGACAGGTTTTCTACTAATCTTGTAGTCAATCTGGGGACGTGTGGGGGATTCGCTGGCGAGGTCAACGCGGGACAGATCTTACTGGTTGAGAAGACAATAGTCTACGACATCCACGAGAAGATGTTTGATCCGGACGAGGCTATAGACGCCTATTCCACCACCATCAATTTGGATTGGATAAAGGAACACCCGCCGAATGTGAAACGCTCCCTGCTTCTTTCGGGAGATAGTGACCTTGACCCGTCGCTCATCAATACCCTGAAACAAAAGTATGGGGCCATAGCCGGGGATTGGGAATCCGGAGCAATCGCACACGTCTGCGACCTCAACAACGTTCCCTGCTTGATCTTGAGAGGCGTCAGTGACCTAGTCAGCGAAGAACAGGGTGAAGCATATGCGGAGCCTGAAGTATTTCTAAACAGGACACAACATATCATGGCAGATTTGCTCAACTCGCTACCTGTCTGGATTCAACAGTTCGAAAGAGAGAAAATGCATAACATCTGAATCCAATGGGACCTCCCTGTCGATCGGCCCTTGATTCAGAGCGTTATGCCAGCAGAATTCACCACGCAAATAGGCAACTCACACCGGAGAATACTATGAATTGTAGCAAATGCGGATCTGACAAGATCATGTCAGACGTCAAAATTGTTGATCATGGCTATATGGATGCAAAGCATGATCTATCAATAGAGTTTATTAAGAATCCAGACGCTTGGATTTTAAAAGGCACACAGAAAGGTACTTTGTTCGCAAATGTCTGTGGTCAATGTGGCTATGTCGAGTTGTCCGTAGGCAATCCTGCAGAGTTGTGGAATCTTTATAATAAGAATCAGACTGCATAACATTTGCCTGCAAGGGACTTCCAGGAGCTACCGCTCCTTCCCGCCCCTGAGGCAGGCGTTAGGATATTTGCGAGCGAGTGCGTCCGGCATCTGCACAGTGCCAAAGCCTTCAGCCAGGTCTTGATCGTGAATTATCCTGACCCCCTCCATATGCGTTTGCAGTTGTTCAATCACAGTACCGGGCAGAAGTGTCACCCTGTCCTTGTCGCCCTTGCCGCTGCGAACGACAATATAGCGCTGATCAAAATCCACATCTTTGACGCGCAGGCGTACGCATTCTATCAAACGCAAACCTGAGCCATAAAGAAGTTGGGCCATAAG
>PIVW01000953.1 GCA_003353825.1 Chloroflexota bacterium | reverse complement strand
GACAAGCATACTATATGTAGTGTGAAGATATTCTCTCAACTAGCACCAATGGTTAATATCTGGTATTTTACTCGGGCGCTTCAAGTCGTTGATATCCGTAACAAACTCATACTGCGAAAGTCTGCCATAGTCTGTGACTGAGTATTATACTGTAAGATCGCTACTTTGTGCGTCTGCGTAGAGTGCTTTAGCCATCGTTCGCTGCGCCTGATGACAGTGAATGTTTGTGGTATGATAGCAGCTATGTTCATACGGAATCGTCTTGCCCTGCCCCTGATAGTGGCCTCTTTTATCCATATTGTGCTGATAATCTTGCTGTCGGGCTGCAATGCTCCCGCCGAGCAAACAGCATTGGCCGCGGAAGAACAGATCACTTTGTCTACGGTGAAGCGGATCCCTCACGGCTCGGTAACGTACGATGTAACCGAATCGATGACGGTTGTGAATGCAGGCAACGGCCAACCTTCGAAGCAAAATCTTTGGGTAGCGCTGATCGGCGATGTCCCTCCCTATCAGAGCGTCGAATCATTGCGTATATCACCATCTAACTACCAGATTATCGACGACGAATATGGTAACCGCTACGCTGAATTCGACCTGATAGATATGCCCCCGGGCAGTTCGGTCGAGATTGAAGTCAAGGTGCGGGTGACGGCCAACGACCTGATCTACGACCTCGAGACTTGTGAAGGAGCTGTTCCCGACTTATTGACCGAGTCCGAACTGCATGTGGAATCCAATAACCCCCAGATCGTCACCCTGGCTAAACAATTGGCCGCTGATATTCAAGATCCCTGCAGGCAGGTAAGAGCTTTCTATAATTACGCAGGTGACGAATTGGTCTATACCTTCAACGGACATGATTGGGGGGCGCAAGCTGCACTGGGTGACATGGGCGCAGACTGCACCGAGTATTCGTCGTTGGTGATGGCCTTAAGCCGTGCGCAAGGATATCCCGCACGCTATTTAGAGGGATTGAGTTTTTTGGCTAACGGCGAGCAAGGATTGGCCCGCACCGAGCATTCATGGCTGGAAGTCTATCTGCCTGGCGTGGGCTGGACTGCGATGGACCCTACGTTGGGACGTTCACCTCTGACCCGCAAGGATTACTTTGCCAAAATGCCGCCAAACCATATCATTGTCACGAAAGGGAGAAACCCCTCGGTGCTTCGTGGCGCCAGTTATTGGACACACCTCTACTGGCCGGGGAACAGTACCGAGATTCGGGTTGAAGATTTTGGTTGGGATATCAGGCCAGTGGTAGAGGACTAGCGATTATTTCCAGATTACACTGAGAAAATCAGGCCCCGCTTGGCGACCGTGCTGGGACTGACGTGAAAACGGTAGAGGGTTGGATTATCCGGTTCACGACGATGGCGGCTTAATTAATGACTTAAACCACTACCTCTGGTAGTGGAACAAGAAACGGTTCTACCGGTGTATTGAGTATGACGAGTACCATTAACAGATCGGAAGAAGCGAAACTGCCAGGGATGTGCT
>PIVW01000952.1 GCA_003353825.1 Chloroflexota bacterium | reverse complement strand
TAATATCTATCATGAGCAGATTGTCCTTTGTTTTTCAGATTGAATCTGGTTGCAAAAAACAATTATACAATCTGCTCTGTCTTTCTCATTAGCTCAAATGTTCGGCGAAGGTATTGTTATCCTCACCTGAATGTTTGTAATTTGACTTGATCCGAAGGAACCATGCCATCTAACTGTACCTGGATGGCGTCCAGAGCAGCAGCTAAAGGGAAATGTTCACGGGTGATGAGCATATCGCCACTGCTGGGCGATGCCAGAGGATGCCAGTAGATGCCAGTAGATACCGTCAATGGTCACGGTAATTTCTGGTGCAAGCGTTGTGACGTCCACATCGATGCCCTCTTGAGCAAAGCCCCGCTTCGCTACCGGCCTTATAACGTGATCCCGTTCTGGGATACCCAACATCTGTCGGTAGCTAGCCAGTTGGTCGAGATATTCGACATTATCGGCGGTCTCGGTTGTGCTCAATACCACATGAAAACGATTCTCCAACAAGCGCCGGATTCCCTCCACCGTTTTCGCCCATGTACCCACTCCTCGATGGGGATCATGATGCTCGGGCCTGGCGCCGTCAAGGCTTACCTGCACTTTCAGATTGTCATTGGCGATGGCGAGCAGGCGATCAAAGCGTCGGCCTTTTAACAACATGCCATTGGTCAGTACTGTCGTCGGCAGGCGCACCGAAGCATATGCTAGCATGTCATAGATGTCATCAAGGATGAAGGGCTCGCCTCCGGTAAAGAAGACCTCGTCGATGTCAAGATCCAAGGCCTGATCAACCAAGCGTTTGACTCGCGTAAATTCCAGAGCACGACGAGGGGCTTCAGGGAAGGACTCCGCAACGCAGTAACTACAACGTATATTGCAATCATAATTGGTGTAAAGCCAAAGTTTGTAGGGAGCGGGCCTACACTCTGACGATCCACTTGCCAAGGACGTCGCTAGGCAAAAGTCTTTCGTTTCAATCATGTCATCCATTTTTATCAACAAACATTAAGCAGATATTACGTATTCGAAGTAGACCAGTAGACCGAGATGCAACGCCAAAGCAATATCGGCTCTTTCGGAATTTGCATGGCTCCTACTAGCAGCTTGTCGGAAAAGTCTTCAGGACACAGATATTTGAGGATAATCCTTGGGTTTCACAGTGAAAATCCGTGTGAATCCGCCTTGATCCGTGTCCTAAAAACCTTGAGAGCGACTTCTCCGACAGCCTCCTAGAAAGGCATGATTCATTAGCACACGCAACACGCAACACGCAACACGCAACATGTGAATCTAACGGACTTGCTCTTAAGAGAGGTGGGCGTGAAAATGTCTGGTGGCTAAATATACGTATCTTCTCAATATTCCGGGGCACTCGCCGAATGAATTCGGGCTCAGGGGGCGGGGTTCTACGAACCTACGCCGAACGTCCACCTTGTATGATGGGAGAATAGTCAATTTGGTAGGATAATGACAGAGATAAACGACACGGCAGACCGATTCCACCATGGTTTCA